>JABMRP010000219.1 GCA_013202535.1 Planctomycetota bacterium | reverse complement strand
TCGTGCCAGCCGATGTCGCGGAGAAATCGCCAGAGACTTCGCAAGACGATACGAGCCAAGACACGGCCCAGCGAGACACGAGTCCGACCGAAGCCCCCGCGGCAACCGCCGCGCGGCCAGTCCCGATACCGCCGCAACCGGCGATCCCCGTGGCAGGCGCCGCGGCGGATGAAGCAGGCGCCGCGGCGGATGAAATGGAGCAGATTTCTCTGGGACCGCTGTTTCCACCGCCGAACACGCGCGGCCGTCTGTCCGACGACATGGAGGATGAATTCGAGCGGGCGATGGCTGAGTTCTCCCCCGACGACGCGATGACCGCCGTGACCACGGTGACCAGCACGCCGGAGTTGGAACCCGAGTCGCGGCGGACCGGTCGCGTCGTGGCCGTTCATCGGGACGACGTGTTCGTCGAACTGGGTTGTCGGGAACAGGGCGTCGTGTCGCTGAAGCTCTTCGACGAGCCGCCCGAGGTGGACACCGAGATCGAGGTCGTCGTCAACCGGTTGAACTCCGATGACGGGCTTTACGAACTGACCGTCCCCAACGCGACGGTGGACGTCAGCGATTGGTCGGACATCGCCGCGGGAATGCTCGTCGACGCACACATCACCGGCCACAACACCGGCGGGCTGGAATGTGAGGTGAACCACCTGCGCGGTTTCATTCCGGTGAGCCAGATCTCGTTGTACCGCGTCGACGATCTCGAACAATTCCTCGACGAGAGATTTACCTGCCTGATTACCGAGGCCAATCCCGGGCGCCGCAATCTCGTCCTCAGCCGGCGGGCCGTTTTGGAAAAGGAGCAGGAAGAAGCCCGGAAGGAACTGCTCGAGTCGCTGGCCATCGGCGACGTCCGCGAGGGGACCGTGCGGCGGATCCTCGACTTCGGCGCGTTTGTCGACATCGGCGGGATCGACGGCCTGATCCACATCAGCAAGCTAAGCTGGGCTCGCGTGGAGCATCCCAGCGAGGTGCTCGAGGAGAATCAGGCGGTCAAGGTTCGGGTGGATAAGATCGACAAGCAAACCGGTCGCATCGGTCTGTCGTATCGCGATCTTCTGGAAAACCCCTGGGACACCGCCGCGGCGAAATACCCGGTCAACACGCAGATCACCGGCACCGTTTCGAAGCTGATGGACTTCGGCGCGTTTGTTCAGTTGGAGCCGGGGATCGAGGGGTTGGTCCATGTTTCCGAGCTTTCGCACAAGCGAATCTGGCGGCCCAGCGACGTCGTGAAAGAGGGCGAAGAAGTCGAGGCGCTGGTTCTCTCGGTCGACACGGAAGCCCAGCGTATCGGCCTCTCGATGAAGGCCGTGTCGGTCCCCGAGCCGGACAAGAAGGAGGCCGAGTCGGACGAACCCGGCGCGCCGGCCAAGCAGACTCTACGGCGAAAGACGCCGCTGCAGGGCGGTATCGGCCGAAGGTCCGGCGGAGAGCAGTTCGGCCTGAAGTGGTAGCAGCCCGTTGAAAATGGTTCATCTCCCATTTCCGGGGAGGCGTCCATGAGATCCTACGAACAGGAAGTACGGGCTCATCTTCCCTGTTCATCAATGCACTGAAACTCTTGGTTTGCTTGGCGTTAAGACGGTCCGGCAACAGAGATATCGTGCTTCTCCTGGAGAACCGCGAATGAACACGAATAGACGCTAATTACGATGCAGAAACAATTCGCGTCAATTTGCGTCTATTCGCGGTTCCCCAAGTTATTCAGTGACAGGGAGAAAAGAAGGCAGACTTCTTTGTATTGGCCCTGGATAAGTGGCATGAAAAGTGGCCTGTCCTTTTTCAACTTTTCAACACGCTGTTTTCCACAGGCCGGCAGGTCTCGCTACAACCGTCTCTATCCATACCACCCGGCTCTCTGTCGGGTGGTTTTCGTTGCGATGCACCGGTTGCGCAAGGTAGCGAGAAGTTGCTCACTCTTTGGATTAGGGTATCCCGATAATCTTAATGGTCTGGAGTGACTTTATCGAACGAGTGTTGATCGCAAGCCTCAAGCGAGCAAAGGGGACGGACGATGTCCACCGGAATTGGGAATATCCTTCTGGAAAAAGAGATCCTCCTGGAAAGCGGCACCAACGAGCTGGAGGTTTTGGTCTTCGACGTGGCGGACTTCACGTTCGGGATCAACGTGGCCAAAGTCCGCGAGGTCTTGCCGGCGACCGAAATCACCAGCCTGCCCATGGCCCATTCGTCGATTCGCGGGGTGTTCAAGTTGCGAGACCGGGTGATTCCCTGCGTATCGCTCCTGGACCATCTGGGAATCGAATCGACTTGCGAGAAGGCCGAGTCGAAGATCATTCTCAGCGATTTCAACCAGCAGCAGACGGCCTTTCTGGTCGACGACGTGGAACGTATCCACCGTATGAGTTGGGAGAACATCCTCTCGGTACCCGGGCTGGATTCCCTGGCTCATAGTCCGGTGACCGCCTTATGCCGCTGCGACGACCGGCTGATCGTGATGCTCGATTTCGAGATGATTCTCGACGATGTCACGGAGCAGTATTTTCGCACCGACGCGGTCGATAATCCGCTGGGGCTGCCGCGAGAGAAGCTGCGGATCATGCTGGCCGAAGACTCGCCCACGGTTCGCGAGGCGATCGGCACCACCTTGCACAAGAGCGGCTATACGCAGACGACGTTTTGCGAAAACGGAGCCGAGGCCTGGAAGTGGCTCGAGGAGCAACTCCAGCAGGGCGGCCCGATTGAAGACATCGTCGATCTGGTGATCAGCGACGTCGAGATGCCCCAGGTCGACGGATTCCATTTGACCAAGAGAATCAAGCAGCATGCGCAGTTGAAGCAAGTGCCCGTCCTGCTCTACTCCTCGATCATCACGCCCGACAACCGCAAGAAGGGGAAGGCCGTCGGGGCCGACGCCCAGGTCTCCAAACCCGAACTGTCCCGGGTCGTCGAACTGGCCGATGAGTTGATCTCCACCGCCCAGCGGGAGCATCGCGGCGCGGCCTTGCGAGATCTTTCCGAACGGGTCGAATCGGCGCAGGGCACCACGGGGCCGACTTCGTCGGACAGTCCTCCACCGCCTACCGAGCCGGCGCCGACCGCGCCCCAAGAAGAACAAGCCCGGATCGCCACGCCACCGGCGCCGCCCGAGACGCCGGCGCCGCCGATGGATCGCCCCGCGGACGCTCCCACGGAGAAGACCGTCGAGAGTCCGGCTTCGACCCCACCGGCGGGCGTCAATCCGCATCTGTGGACGACCTTTCTCCGCGAGTTGACCGGCCGAACGGCCCATCTCGAAGACTTGTTTCGCCAGGCGGGCGGAGGCGACCCGGGCGACGAGATACTCAACGACGTGCTGCGAACGTTGCACACGGTCAAGTCGGCCTCGATGGTGGTGCCCGTCGAGCCGGTCACCCGCTGCACCCATCTGGTCGAAACACTGCTGGACACGATTCGCAACGATCGCCGGCAGTGGCCCGCCGAGGTGCTCGGCGAGTATCTCCAGTGGCTCACGCACCTGGTTTCGCCGGCCGCCGACACCAATGCCACGCTGGCCGACTCACCGCAACTGGAAGGCTCGCTAGCCGGCATGTTGGCGACCATGTCGGGTTAGCAGTCTGTTGAGAAACACAGCGATGAAACGATCCACACGCCTCGAAATCGCCGTGCTGGTTGCGGCGATTTCCGCTCTCTGGCCTCGCTGGAGTCTTGCCCAGCAGTCGAACGACCCCCGCGCGACGCGCCGCACGCCGGCCGTCGAGGTGTACCAGCGGTGGAAGGATTCGGTCGTCTTGCTCAACGGGCCGATCGTGAAGAAGGGCCGGCCGGGCACCGAAGAATTCTTCAAAGGGACCGGCAATCCGAACCAGGAATTCAACGTTGGTACCGGCCTGGTCATTCACGCCAACGGTTATATCCTGACCAACGCCCATGCCATGCAACGGGTGATCGAGCATCGCGTGGAGCTGTCCGACGGTAAGACCTACCCGGCTGAGTTGATCGCCTCGGTGTGGGGAGAAGATCTGGCCTTGCTGAAGATCGACGCGCCCAAGCCGCTACGGGCGGTCGTTTTGGCCCCGGCCGGCGATATCATGGTCGGCGAAACGGTCGTCGTCATCGGCAACCCGCATCGTTTGCTCCACACGTGTACTACCGGCGTGGTCAGTGCCGTCGGTCGGGCCACCAAACCCGACGACATGCCCGGCGTCACGCTGGGGGACCTCGTCCAGACCGACGCGGGCATCAACCCGGGCAGTTCCGGCGGGCCCTGGTTCAATGTGTTGGGGGAAGTCCTGGCTGTGACGACCTCGATGAAGCGGGAATCCGAAAACATCGCCTTCGGCATCTCCACCGCCACAATCCACCGCCGTCTGCCCACGATGCTCGACGTCCACCGCCGCTACGGATTGATTTCCGGACTGGAAGTCGCCGACGCCGCGCCGTGCCGCGTGGCCAGTGTGGCAGCCGACACACCGGCGGACCAAGCGGGGATCAAGCCGGGGGACGTGATCCGGCGGATCGACGACCGAGAAATCGCCTCCCCGACCGATTTCCATCTCGCCCTGGTCGGCCGTACACCCGATCAGACGCTTTCGCTCCAACTGCTGCGAGCGGATGAGTCGATCGAGGTCAAACTGACGCTCGCGGCGCGTCCCAAACTCGACGCCGCCGCCCTGCTTGCTGATCGCCTCGGGCTGTCGGTCACCGGCCTGGACGACAAGACGGCCCGGGACATGCAACTGCACGTTTCCCGCGGACTGGTCATTACCGAGGTCGACTCGGACCGCTACGCCGGCGTCGACGACCCGCCCGCCGTGGGCGACGTTCTGGCTCGCATCGGCAAGATCGGCCCTCGCGACCCGGACCACGCCGCTCTGCTGCTGGATCAACTCGACCCGGCGGTGCCGATCGACTTCATCCTGCTCCGCAAGAAGGACACCGAGCTAACGCGGATCGATGTTCACCTGGCGCCCGGCAAAGGCGGGGCGAAGAAGCCGGTCGAGTAATTCGCGATTGAAGACGCGAGACGCGACGGGATCATGATTTGGGTATTAAGTTTGCTGGCAAGGATAGTCTTAGTATTTAGAGCCCGGCCCGTCTTCCTGCGTCTTCCTGCCGTCTCCCTGCCAACCCATCTTGCAGAGTTCGTTGAAAGGCTCTCCTGACTGCAATGATTGACAGCCTTGGCCCGTTCGGTCAGACTCAGGGCTGATTTGTGTTAGTCCCTATCAGTCAGTGGGCGATCTGGTCGCTGGCACCTTGGAAGCCAAGGCTGGGCTATCGCACAAAAGACGAGGAAGACAGTAGCCATGCTCACGCAACTATCCGTAAGCAACTTCAAGTCTTGGCGGAGCATCGAGGAGATGCGACTGGCTCCGATCACGGGCCTGTTTGGGACAAACAGCTCGGGCAAGACCAGCATTCTACAACTCCTGCTGATGCTACGGCAGACGGTCGAATCATCCGATCGTTCCGCAGTCCTGGAATTCGGAAGTGAGCGCAGTCTCGTGCAACTCGGTAGCTTCCGGGATGTTGCCTTCGACCACAATCTGAGTGAACCGTTGGCCTTTCGCCTTGGGTGGAAGTTGCCCAAAGAATTGGAGGTCCCGGATCCAAATGTCGCCGATAAAACGCTGTTTTCCGGATCGGACCTCGCGTTTGACGCCGAGATGCAGGCTGGCAAGGGCGGCAAGCTGATCATCGAGAAACTGTCATACGAGTTTGGGGGCAACCAGTTTGCCATGCAGCGTAAGGGAACCTCTGGCGCGAAGTACAAGCTGTCTACTGAAGGCAGCGACTTCTCCTTCAAGCGGCCGGTTGGTCGGCCTTGGGATCTGCCGGCTCCGGTCAAGTGCTACGGATTTCCCGACCAGACGTTTGCGTACTTCCAAAACGCGAGTTTTCTCGGAGACCTTCAATTGGCCTTTGAAGAGTTGTTTAGCCGTCTGTTCTACTTGGGACCGCTACGAGAATTCCCGCAACGCCACTACGTCTGGACGGGTTCGCAACCTGCCGACATGGGTCGACGCGGTGAACGTTCCGTTGACGCACTTCTCGCGTCACGTGAGAAAGGCCGTTACATCTCTCTTGGGTATAGGAGGCCAAAGAAAACACTCGAAGAACGAGTCGCGTACTGGCTGAAGGAATTGGGCCTTATCCATTCCTTCAATGTTACTCCGGTGGCAAAGGAAAGCAGTCTCTACGAGGTTCGCGTCCAGAAGTCACAGAAGTCTGCTCAAGTGCTGATTACAGATGTGGGGTTTGGTGTGTCCCAAGTGCTGCCGGTCCTTGTGTTGTGCTATTACGTCCCCGAAGGATCCACCATTCTTCTCGAACAACCAGAGATACATCTTCATCCGTCTGTTCAGTCGCGGCTGGCAGACGTGTTGATCGACGCGGTGCGGAACCGCAACGTGCAGATCATTCTGGAAAGCCACAGTGAGCACCTTTTGCGCAGGCTGCAACGACGTATTGCCGAGGAAACACTGGATCGAGACGATGTAGCGCTTTACTTCTGTGATACGGACCGAAGCGAATCCAAGCTGTCCAGCCTCGATATCGACCTCTTTGGGAGCGTCAGAAACTGGCCCAAGGACTTCTTCGGCGATGAGTTCGCTGAGATGGCGGCAATGACGGAAGCAGCAGCGCAGCGCAAGGAGGCCGAGGCGACATGAGCGCATTTGTCGTGGATACGAACGTCGCGGTGGTGGCAAATGGAAAGTCGCCGCAGGCCGGGCCGCAATGTGTTCTCGCCTGTATCGAGGCCCTGCGCACGGCAATAGATGAGATTGTTGTGCTGGACGATCGCAGGAGAATTCTGCGTGAGTACATGGGAAACTTGATGGCCGGCCAGCCTGGAGCCGGCAATATGTTCATGAAGTGGGTGTTTGTCAATCAGGCTGTGCCCTCACGATGCGAACTCGTCCCGTTGACGCCTCGCAGCACGGATCCGGAGGACTTCAGTGAGTTTCCCGACGGAGAGGCATTATCAGGGTTTGACCGTTCGGACCGAAAGTTTGTGGCCGTCGCTTTGGCGAGCCAAAACAGCCCGAAGATACTGAACGCGGTTGATTCTGATTGGTGGGATTTTCGCGTTCAACTGGCTGAACACGGCGTTCGCGTCTCTTTCCTTTG
Source organism: Planctomycetota bacterium (assembly GCA_013202535.1). Classification (GTDB taxonomy): domain Bacteria; phylum Planctomycetota; class Planctomycetia; order Pirellulales; family Thermoguttaceae; genus JABMRP01. The sequence goes on along the minus strand of JABMRP010000219.1, from coordinate 641 downwards.
TCCTGGTCAATTTGACGAAAACTAGGGGGACGGGGTCAACCCTTGACACTTAAGGGTCAGGCGTCGGGCTGACAGAAAACATGCCGTAACCACGCTGCCAGTAAAAGCGATTATACTTCGCGCCCAGCGTCTTCACGAACTTCGAGGATTCCCGCTTTACCCGTTCGACAAATTGAACCGGGGCATGCATTTTTCCCATGTCGAACAGGATGTGAACGTGATCGGCGACACCGCCAACCACTACAAACGGAGAATCCAATCGGTCCTGGGGCGTTGTCCCAGGCTACGGTGAAAATGGTCTTCGGCCAAGCACCAATTCTCGCCTTATCGGTCGGCGCTACAATCCCTCGCCATCCATCCGCAACTCGTCCTCCAGAGGAAGAGAAAGCAGAAGGAGAACACTCAAGGCAACACCAGCGGGGGGCAGCGACAATCCACCTAGGTCCATCCGTCCCTTTCGGCTACAATCCGGCGTCTGAATACCAGCCAACCTTTACCCCATGGAGGGGGTATCGATGAGTGCTCTTCTGTCGTGCCGCGTCGCGCGGTCTTTGGCCGTGTTTTCGTTGGGGATCGGACTTGCGTCGATCGGGTGGACTCAGCAGCCGTCGACCCCACTTCGGCAGCGCCCATTTCGCGTG
>JABMRP010000218.1 GCA_013202535.1 Planctomycetota bacterium | reverse complement strand
GGTTCGCTTGCGAACATAAAGCATCGCTTGCAGCGGCAGGCCGATCGCTCCCCACTTCGGATGCCGCAGTGCCAACGAAATCGTGACCCAAACATGGCCGTACAGAAACGGCTGATCGGCCGGGCCCGGTGTCGGGTTGTGATGGACATCCGCCCCTTCGACTTTTGGCCCATACCGCTTGGTAGGCGAGTCGTCGATCACCAGCAGCAGGCGCTCGGGCAGCGGCAAGGTCCGCAGAATCAACAGCACCAATTGTGTTGCGATCGAATTGGTCTTGCGTCCGACCACCGCCAGGAGATAATAATAGTCTTGAAAGTCGTCGCTGACGCCAGCGGCCCGAAGCCAAGTGGTAACGGTACGACGACCGCTGGCGAACAAGATGCCCAGCAACAGCACAGGCAGTCGCCAACGATTGCGGGCATGCAATCCCGCGGCGAGCCACTGGCTCCACTCGTCCCATTGACTTGGAGCTTCCCAACGACATTTCGAATTTGCCATCCTTGGCTCCTCCGTTGTGCGGCTTGTTTGACAACCGCAGCATGACGGAAGAGCCTTTTTTCGTGAATATCAGTTTCAAGTGTTTTTCAGAAAGTGCAGGCCGTTGTCCGCGCCGTTGAACGGGCTGAACGTACTGCTGGCCACAAAGGGTCCACCCGTGTAGTCCTGTTGAACGGAGAACCCGATCTGCTGCGTCGTTGAATTCCAATCCATCCGCAACCGGTGTGTGCCGGTTCCCGAGAGATCCGCCGGGAAAGTAGTTTCCGCGGAGTTATCCGTGATCGTCACGCCACCCCCGCCGAAATCGTCGGGGCCAGGACGCATGAACATGTGAGAGCCGACCCGCGGTTCGCCGTAGAAACCGCCGTCGGGCTCGCCCGTTCCCATGCCGAAGAAGACCAGTCCATAGCCGCCCTGGCCGCCGGGAATCGTGACCGTCGTCAATGCGGAGAAGTCGGTGGTGCTGTAGTCCGTGTCGATGGTCCGCAAATAGCTGCGGCTGCCGACGCCCGCGAAGGTCGCGTTGGAACCGTTGAAGGAAGCGCCGGGCCCCGACGACTGTTCAAAGTTTGGCCCCGGCAGAGCCCCGGCGTTGCTGAAATCCTCGCTGAACAAAGCCGCCGCTTGGCACTGCACGACGCCTATCGAGGCAGCCAAGCCAACAATCGCCAGGATGACGAGGGAAATTCGCGTGGTCATTTGGGATCCTTCTGAGAACAGAGATGTCGAACGAAATCGTGGTGAATGCCGCCGGAACGCAATACGCCGGAACTACCAGACCTAGTGACGATTTTAGTCGGAACGCCGGGCAACGCAAGCAAATAGACAAGAATGCCAGAAAAAATGGGGTGGGTAACGACCAGTACCGCAGTGGGGTTACGGAAGTGCTACCCGCGTGACGACGCTTCTGCGTGGAAACCGGTGGGTGCTTGGTGGTCGAGCGCAGCGAGCCCCCAGTATGCCGCGAACTGGGGGCTCGCTGCGCTCGACCGCCAGGCACCCCACTTATGACGGCTCAGCCACCTCAACCAGTGGGCCGACGGTGACCGTGGTGCCGCGGGAAAGCGGATGCCGGGCCAGCACGGCGGCGATTTGCTCCGGCGTGACGGACGCCACCGTGTCCAGATCGTCGCGGACCGAGCGGTACTGGCGGCGCTGGGTCCAATCGCTGCCCACCGCGAACAGGCGCCCGCGCGGCCGTTCACCCGAGAGTACCACGCGAGAGGTGATCTTGCTCTTGGCCTGGGCCAACTCGGCGGGCGTTACGCCGTCGGTCTCGACTTGGCGGTAGATATCGAAAATGCGTTGCAGGTTGTCGGCCGCGTGGGGCGGGTCGCAGCTTAGGTAGGTGATGTACATGCCGCAGCCTTCGTAGTCGTAATGGCCCAGCGAGGCATGTTCGGCCAGACCCGGATCGATCAGTTCCCAGTAGAAACGGCTGCCCGAGTCGTCGCCGAGAATGGTCGCCGCCAGTTTGGCCGGAAAGCGATCGTCGTCCGTGGCCGAGGGTCCGGTGGTAAGCCCGATGGTGTACTGCTGGGCGGCCGCCTCCTTGTTAAGAATATGGAACCCGTGTTGTGCCACGACCGGCTCGACGATTCGTCCCGTGGGACCGCTCTCCCATGGACCGCAGCACCGCTGTACGCGATCCACCAGAGCGTCGAAATCGATCCGCCCGCTGGCGGCCAGGACAACATTTCCCGGGCTGTAACGTCGCTGGAAGTAGCCGCGCATCGCGTCGACCGAAAGCGCCTCGATGCTGCCGACCGTTCCCAAAACGCTCTGGGCCAAGGGATGGTCGCCAAAACAGGCCGCCTTGCACTTATCGTCGGCGCCGAAAGGCGGCTGGTCTTCGTACATGCGGATCTCTTCGATGATGACCTGCTTCTCGGTCTCGAAGTCGGCCTGGCGCAGCGACGGGCGCATGATGTCGCCCAGCAGTTCCACCACCCGATCGACGAACTCCGGCAGCACGGCCGCGTAGAAGACCGTATTCTCCTCGCTGGTGAAGGCGTTGTAATGGGCCCCCATTTCGTCGAACTCGCGGTTCACGTCGTCGGCCGTACGGCGGGGCGTGCCCTTAAAGAGCATGTGCTCCAGGAAATGGCTCACGCCGGCGGTGTCCGACGACTCGTCGCGCGAGCCGGTCTGGACAAAGAAACCGACCGCCGCCGAATGAGCCAGATCGTTACACTCGGCCACCACTTCCAGGCCGTTATCCAGCGTCGCTTTACGAAACTCCACCGTCTACCTCCAGCGGATGGGGACCGAGCGTGACGATCGTGTAATCGCCGGGCGGATGTGCCGCCACGTAGTCGTTGATGGCCGATCGGGTCAGTTCGTCGACCAGCCGGCCCAGCTCTTCCAGTGTTCGGGCATGGCCCAGGTGATACCAATCGCGGGCCACCGCCGAGCTGCGGGCCGAACTCGACTCGCCCTGCATGACCAGACTGCTTTTGATCCGCGCCTTGAGGCGGTCCAGTTCGTGTTCTTCGATCCCCTGAGGCAATCGGGCCAACTCGGCCAGCATCACGTCGAGCGTTTCCTGCGCCCGATCGGCGCTGGTGCCCGCATGGCAGAAGACGCCTCCCCGATGGCGTAAGCTGTGGTACGTCGCGCCGACGGAGTAACACAAACCGCGGCGTTCGCGAATCTCGGTGAAGAACCGGCAGCTCATCCCGCCGCTGAGCACGCCGACGGAGCCCCAGGCGCGAAAGTAGTCGTCGTGGCCGTACGGCACACTCGGGTAGGCCACGGCGATCTGCGTCTGGTTGGAATCGTGGGGGAAATGTTCCAAGCGGGAGCCGCCTGCTTGCTCGACGATTTCGGGGGTCTGGTTGGGCTGCCAGTCGTCGATCAGCCCGGCGACGGTGTCTTTGAGCTGTTCCCAGTCGAACCGCCCGGCCACGCCCAGGATAGTGCCGTTGGGGCGGTACATTCCGGCGAAATGCCGGCGGATTTCGTCGATATCCACCGACTCGATCACTTCGAGTTCGCCCTGCGAGGGACGTCCCCAAGGTTTGGGGTAATGGCGGCGGCGCAACTCGATCATCGCCCGCTGCGACGGTTCGTCGGCCACCGCCCGCCATTCCTGGAGCATCATCTGCCGGCCGGCTTCCAATTGATCGGCGGGCAAGTGGGGCCGGCGCAGAACGTCGGTGACGATGGCCAGGGCCCGCGGCATGTTCTCCGCCACGGTGGCCCCGCTGAAACTGGTGTGCGAGTCGAAGACCGACTCGCCCCGCTCGACGCCCAGATTGTCGAGATCGAGGACAAATTGGTGGCTGTCGCGCGGGCCGGCTCCGCGCAGGGCCATTTCGCAGGTGAAGCTGCTCAGCCCCCCACGGTCGGCTGGGTCGCAAACACACCCGACCGGTACCAGGAAGGTGAACGCGGCCGACTCCAAGCCGGCCATCGGCTCGGCCACCAGGACCAGCCCGTTGGAAAACGTATGAGAACGGATCGACTCGCTCACCTCGACTCCTCGGTTGGACGACGCAGCGCAAAACGGCAACCCCTCAGGATACCGTCGCCGGGCGGTTTGCGAAATGCCCGACGCTGGGTTTCCGGCCGCTCCCCGACCGGGCGAACACGATCGGTGCCGAACCTGGCTCGCCTCGTCGCCGACGACGGGAATGATTCTTCCTGCCCAGTGACCCGACTCCCCCCCCGCGCAGCCCATCAATCCGAGGGGTTTTGCTTTTGGCGCTTGACTCGGCCGTGGCCCCGTGTTTCAATCGACGATGCGTCGGCAGATTCCTGTCGGCACGGCGGCTCGGGCGAGCCGTACAAGCAGCCTTGACAACACTTCACTGGGGATGCCATGAACACCAGAAGATTTACTGCAACCTTGGCCCTGTTGACGGTAGCAATGTTAGCGGTATGTTCCACCGCGACGGCCGCGCCGGTGGACGCATTCGTGGGTCCGCCCACGGCTCCGGATTCGACTCGAACGGATACTTTCGCTCAAGGCGGGTTTGGTTTCTATGCTTCTACCCTTGGAACGAAGCAGGTCAACCAACTCGGGTTTTGGGTGTCGCCGGACAATCCCGGCGGCGTGTTGGCAGTAGACCATAACATTGCCCTTTATAATCACGCCGGCACCAGCCAGTACCCGCAAATCGCCGCCGCCACGATCCCAGCCGGGTCGACCGCGGATGCCAACGGTTACGCCTGGGCAAGCATCCCAACACTCACGCTGACGGATACGCGGCAAGGCGCCGATTACTACATTGTCACGGCGTCGGTGGGTACGGATGTTTGGGCCCCGAACACCGGCAGCGCAAATGCCCCGACGGCAGACGCAACGTTCGGAACGCGTACCGGCAATGGTTGGTTTTCCACGACTGCGGCTCCGGGTGTCGGCGGCACGTCTGGCTTCAACCCTGCGTTGGGTAATGGCGGTTATTACGGGCCGAACATCGGGTTCGAGGCGTATGCCCCGCCGGCGGATCTTATCACGGGCGTGTCGATCCGGGACTATTCCTCGCAGCTCGGCATCCCTTTCAACCGGCAGGCGGCGTTCACGGTGGACGGCTCCGGGTTGACCGGCGGGACGCATGGCACGGTTCCCGAAGATACGATGTGGCTCTCCTCGGGCACCTTCCAAGCACCCAACGACCCGCTGCCGGCGCGGATCACGTATGATCTCGAAGGCATCTACGACCTGAACAGCCTCCACGTCTGGAACTACAACGAGGCGGGCGCCTTCACCAACCGCGGTGCCCATGACGTGACGATCTCCGTGGCCAGCGCCGCGGACGGCTCCTTTACCTCGCTGGGCAACTTCAATTTCGCCCAAGCCAACGGCACACCGACGTACGCCGGTGAATCGATCGATTTGAGCGCCTTTGCCGCCGCCGACAATGCCCGCATGGTCCGCTTCGACATCG
>JABMRP010000217.1 GCA_013202535.1 Planctomycetota bacterium | reverse complement strand
GGATCACGGCGGGAATGAAGGGCACGGCGGGAATGAAGGGCACGGCGGGAATGAAGAGCACGGTGGCTGGCTGCTGCGGACGCCCCGTTTTCTATCGGACCGTGGATTCCAAGTTCATGGGTACATTTCCCAGGGCATTAGCGGAGTCGCGAACAATCCGGCCGACGGTTTCAACGGCCCGGTTGCGTTCAATGACCGTGACGGCGAATTCCAGATGAACCAACTTTGGTTCACCGTGGCAAGAGAAACCCACACCGGCGGCTGCGGCTCCGATATCGGCGGACGAGTCGACGTGACTTACGGCTCGGATGCGCGTTTCATGACATCGAGCGATGGTCTGGACAGCGACTGGAATCAGTCGGAGCGGTTCTACGGTGCGGCTTTGCCCCAGCTCTATCTCGATGTCGCCCACAATGATTGGACGTTTCGGTTCGGCAAGTTCTTCACGTTCCTGGAATACGAAGAAGACGAAGCGACGAACAACTTCTTCTACTCACATTCCTACACGAAGGAGTACGGCGAGCCGGTGACCCATACGGGCATGCTTGGCATGCGCCAACTGACGGATCAACTGGTTGTTACGGCGGGAGTCCATCGCGGTTGGAATCAGTTCGAAGATACCGACGGACACGACTCGCTCGGTTTCCTTGGTGGCATCAAGTGGACAAGTTGCGATGGACGCCGAACTCTATCTTGGGGCATCACGAGCAGCGAGCAAGGCGAGCACAACAACGTGGTCATGTACGACCTCCTGGCGACCTGGGAAGTGACGAATCGGCTCTCGTACGCGATCCAGCATGACTGGGGGCAGAGTTCCGGCGGCCACGCCCACCACTTCGACGAAGGAGAGTGGTACGGACTGTGCCAGTACCTTTACTACGAAATCAACCCATGCTGGTCCGCGGGCGTCAGGTGCGAGTGGTTCCGTGACGATGACGGCACTCGCGTCGCCGGTCATGGCGACGGCAATGCCACCCATCACGGAGGCTTCGAGGGCAACTTCTACGAGCTGACCCTTGGACTCAACTGGACGCCGTCGGACATGATCCGGGTCCGTCCTGAAGTCCGTTGGGACTGGTTTGAAGGCCACGACGGAGGACTTGGGCATCGACCCTACGACGCTGGGGATGCGAACGACCAGTTCATCTTCGGCGTCGATTTGATCGTGCTGTTGTAGCGACTCGACCGGCCCGAAACGGCAGCATCGGGTATGGGGCGCGAGTCCGGGCCGGGTGGCCCCGGGGTCATTGCTCACCCGGGGCTCCCACGGATCCGGACGTGCAGGATTACCGCACCAAACCTGTCGATCGCAAACGCCCGCTCTCGCTGGTCCGCGCATTGGTCGGCCAAAGCCGGGCACCCGTTTCTCAAAGCCCACGGGTGGCAACTCGGCCACCGCTTCCGAACCCGGGGGATACAACCCCCGGGCGTGGATAAGGAGGGGAGATTCGAGATCTCGTTCCTCTAGTCCCTAGTCCCCACCCGCTATCCTCTCCAGGCGACCTGATAGCTGCGGCCCAGGTTGACGATTCGCTGGAGGAGCATTTCGTAGGAGAGGCCCATGGTGTGGGCGCTTTCGGCGAGGTCTTCGCCGTATTCGAGGTTGGGGTTGGGATTGGCCTCCAGGACGTAGACACGTCCGTCGTCGGTAAGCCGCAGGTCCATCCGTCCGTAGCCGCTCATCGACAATACGCGGTAGACGCGTTTACACAGCGCGACGATCTTTTCTTCGATCCCCGGCGGCAGTTTCTTGGCCGCCTCGGTGGTGATCCCGTGGCGTTTCTGGTACTCGGGATCGAACTTGACCTTTGCGGTGGCGATGTGTGCGACGTCCTCGGGCATTTTGGTGAAGAGCATCTCCCAAACGGGGAAGGTCTGCAGCCGACGGTTTCCCAAGACCCCGACGTACAACTCCCGGCCTTCGATGTACTGTTCGGCGATGGCGTCGTCGCCGAACTGGTCGTGCATGAACCGCACTCGTTCGGCTAGCTTCTCGTCGCTGGTAACGATCGAGGCCTGGGAGATTCCCAGTGAGGCGTCCTCGTTGACCGATTTGACCATCAGGGGGAATTCCAGCCGCTGGGGCCGTTTGACCGCCTTGCGCATGGGGAACACGGCGAACTTGGGCGTGCGAATGCGGTGGTAGCTGAGGATCTGCTTGCAGAGGGCCTTGTCGTGGGCCAGCAGCAGCCCGCGGGGATTGCAGCCGGTATAGGGCTGGCGCATCAATTCCAGGTAGCTGACGACGTGCTGATCGTAGACGGCCACGCCATGGAACTCTTCGAGCAGATTGAAGGCGACGTGCGGTTTGAAATCGAGGATCGCCCGCCGCATGACGCCCAGGTCGTCTCGCAGCCCAACGACCTGCAAGTTGTGTCCCAGCTTTTCCAGCCCGCGTACGACGTCGTACTCGGACTTCCACTTGAAGATCTCCTTTTCGTCGAAACCATCGAGGCTGTCCGGCGGGACCAGGTCCTCATGCACCAGGACCAACACGCGGAGTTTCTTCATAGGGCTACTCGATGACGGCCGCCGTGGAGATAGTTCATGGTCTGGACGGTGAGCATCACCAGCGCGTCGCGCCGGGCCTGTTCCTCGGGACGATCCAGGCGCAACTTCAACTGGCTGCAGCGGTCGATCATGTCGCCGAGCACCTGATCGATCGTGTACCGATATTCACCCGTCCAGAAAGCCACCAGCCGGCGCAACTCCGGGCGAATGCGCCGCAAGAAGGACGCGGCCGCCGGATTGCCCGCGTGTTCCGCCTGATCGGAGAAGAGGCGTCGCAGTTCTCGGTTGTTGAAGTCGGGATGATCCAAGCCGTAGCGCGCGCGCTTCTCGGCGTAGTGCTCGCGCAGGGTCTTGCGGATTTCGCGAAGCGGCGCCGCGCGGCGCCGGGTGGCGACCTTCGGCCGTGCGCCCCGAAGTTCGTTGCCCAGAGCGTCGACGTATTGGAGCTTCTTCAACGCCGGCCAGCCTCGATACTGGTTGCGCCAGCCGGATCGCGGTTTCAGCCACACGGCAAACGTCTCCGCGAAGTCCTCGGCCGGATGGCTCTGGGCGTACCAGAGATCCAAGTGCAGGACGTAACGCTTGCTGTACGGCTTGGGTTGATAGAACTCGGGATACTTCTGCGAGTACTTGCCAAACAACTCGCGCCAGCGACGCCGGCGGTGCAGGTGGTGGGCCGAGTCGAAAGCATGGCCCGCCTCGTGCCGGAGGATCCGCATACACCACTCGGCCGTCCCCCCCTCCACGTCGAGCATCTGCTTTCGCTCCAACGCCGCCAGACGGGGATGGGCCAGGTAGAAGGGGACGGCAATGCCGGGGATGCCGTCGGGCGAGAACCATTCGTCGGAGAACCAGCAATGGGGGCGGAAACGCAGGCCGCGCATGCGAAGCTCCTCGTGGAGCCGCTCGACGCGCTTCTTCAGGGGCGTGTCCTCAATGCGGATCTTCAGGTCGCAGAACCGCACGTCCAGCAGCTCGTCGCCCGACAAGGTGACCCAGTCGGGTGTTTTGGCCCGGCCCTTGGGCTTTGCCTTGGATGAGCCTTTGGGCTTCACCTTGGATGGGCTGCCGTCAACTGCCGTGGCTTGCCCGTTGCCCGTCGCTTGGACCCGGCCGGTGGACTTCGCCTGGACCTGGCCATTGGGCACGACTTTGGCGTGCCCGTTGGTCGCCCCGTTGGTCGCGCGGTTGCCCGATCGGGTCGCCGGTTGGTTTCTCGAAGTGGTTACTGCCATGTCGTGGAGTTCGTTCCCTCTATCCGTTGCGACATTTCGGCCCAAGCAATGTGACGTCACCTGGAGTATCGTCTGCGCCAATTATGGGATATTTTTGGCCTGGGTTGCAAGATGGCTTTGCCGGGTTTTGGGAAAAATAGGGGAGACTGGACAAGATAAGATCGGATCGATATGTTTGCCCTGGTCGATCGTCTGGTGCATTCTACCGGGAAAGAACGGGGAAAATTCCTATTTTTCGCGACCCATTCTCGTCCCGCGGCGCAAACTCACAGTAAACCAACGGCCGTGGCGCCTTCAAAACCGCGATGGATGAATCAAAACAGCGCGAAACTGCCCAGGGTCTGCTTCAGGGCAAGGCCGAGGCTTGGCGCTCGCTCTATACGGCCTATTCTCGCCGGATTTGGCACCTGATCGCCCGTCGAATGGGGCCTCACTCGGCCGACGTGGCCGACGTGGTGCAGGAAACCTTCCTGGCCGCGGCCCGATCGGCCGCATCGTACGATCCCGGGCGGGGAACGCCCTGGATGTGGTTGGCAGGGATCGCCCGACGGCACGTCGCGCTGCACTGGCGGAAAATGTCCCGTCATAATCGGCATGACGAGACACTTCCGTCGGAAACCGCCGGTTCGGAGGAGATTACCCAGTGGATCACCGGTCGCCGCGACCGACCGCCGGACACTTTGGAGACCGCCGAATTGCGTACCCAGGTGCGTGACGCGCTGGGCCAGTTGCCGGCCGACTACGAGATTCTGCTGACCGCCAAGTATTTCGACGGGACTACCGTACAACAGATCGCCACGCACCAGGCATGCTCCACCGAGGCGGTCCGTTCCAAGCTGGCCCGTGCTCGCCGGGCGTTTCGGCGAGTTTTTGCCAAATCGGCTACTTTTTCCGCCGACGATCGAGCCCCCAAGCCCCGATCGAGCGGAGGCATGTCATGAGTCCAGACGACACACGCCAAGAAGACCATCGCTATGCTACCCTGTTCGGGTCGGTTAATTCCGACTGTGTCCCCCCCGATGAGGAATTCCTCGATCGGCTCGCCGACCGATCGACCGAGGTGTTCCTGGCCGAGTTCGGGCGGCGGACCGCTCTTCTGGTGAAGAGGCGTCGCGCGCTCGTTCGCACCCTGCGTTGGGCGACGGCGGCCGCCGCGGCGGTGATCCTGGTGGCCGTTGGCTTCTGGGTTTCCAATGGCTCCAGCCGGCCGGCACCGACGCTCGGCGCGGTGCTCGAAGACATCACCCGGGCCAAGACCCTTCGGCTGAAGCTCACCGAGGGGCAAACGACGGCCGCCGTCTGGGTCGGCCGGCAGCCGCAGCGAATGCGATGGGACGATGGCCGCGAAGGCATCTACCGCATCGCCCATGGCTCCACGCTCTGGAATATCGACGAAAAGGCCAATCGGGCCGCCTCGCAATCGGTCTCCTACTTCCGCGGACAAAAGTCGGGCGTCGATCCGCTGGCCTTGTTCGGATTGGCAATCCCCAAAGAGTCGGAAGACCTGCTCACCCAGCGCCCGGTCGAGCAGGTCGACCACCAGGGCGTCGAGTGCGACGTCTATCGGGCCCAGTGGCCGACCCCCAAGGGCACGATCCACCTGGAAGTACTTGCCGGGGCCGAAGATCATACGCTCCGCCGGCTCGAAGCTTCGGTCGATCGAGACGGCACCCTCGAATCGATCGGCCAGATCGACGTAGTGGCCGTCGACGAGCCGGTCGACGAGACGCTGTTCGTCGTCGGCGACACGCTCACCGAGGACGGCCGGATCGGCAAAGTTGTCGAGGCACAGGGCGTCGTGGCCGTCCGGCCGGTCAACGCACGGCGATGGACCCCCCTGGCCGAGAGCTTGCTGCTGATGCCCGGCGACTGGGTACGAACCGACGCCCGGGGAGCCAACGCGCTGGCCCTGCGGCTGGTCAAACAGACCGGAGTGATCCTCGGCCCGCACTCGCTGGTCGAACTGGCCGGACCCAAGCGGATTCGGCTGCTCGACGGAATGCTGGAAATCGCCGCGACGGCCGACGCACCGGTCACCCTGCTGGGGCCGAACGAACAGATGGTTTCGGTCGCTGATCGAGGCATCTACCGCCTGAAGGAGCGAAAGCTGGTCCGCGTGGAGAACGACCCGCCGTGGCTGGTCGGGTTCAAGGAAGCGGCGACCGGCGAGTCCGTCGGGTCGCTGGTGGCCGAGGTCGACGGCCAAAACGTTCCGCTCACCGTCGGCTATCACAACGTTTCGGTCGAAATTCGCGACCAGATCGCTCGAACGGTCATCGAGGAGTCGTTTGTCAACCACACGGGCGTCCAGACGGAGGGCACCTTCTACTTCCCCCTGCCGTCGGACGCCTCGATTGCCGGGTTCGGCATGTGGATCGACGACGTGCTGGTCGATGCCGACGTGGTCGAGAAGCAGCGCGCCCGGGAGATCTACGAGACGATCCTCCGCGAGCGCCGCGATCCGGCCTTGTTGGAGTGGTCCGGGGGCAACCTGTTCAAAGCCCGGGTGTTTCCGATCCTTCCGCATCGCGAGAAGCGGATTAAGATCACGTATACCCAGGTGCTGCCGCTTCGGGGTGGTAGTTACCGCTACAGTTACGGCCTGCAAAGCGAGATGCTGCGGCAACACCCGCTGCGCGAGTTGGCCCTCGACGTACGGATCCATTCGGCCGTGCCGCTGACCCGGGTGAGTTCACCGACGCACTCGACGCGCATCCGCCAGACCGACGACTCGGCCCACGTCGAGTTCAGTGCCCAACAGTACACGCCCGAGCGTGACTTCGAGGTCGTGGTGGAGGTTGCCGACGGGCAGTCGGAAGTGGTGCTGATTCCACACCGGCGGGGTGACGACGGCTATTTTCTCGTGCAGTTGACTCCGCCGGGAGAGTTGTTTCCGTCGGGAGACGCTGGCCGGTGGCAGCGCGAACTGCTGCCCGACGGCAAGCCGCTGGACCTGCTGATCCTGGCCGATACGTCCGCTTCGGTCGATGCCTCCCAGCGTAAGGATCAGGCCGAAGTGATCGCCTCTCTGACCGGATCGCTGACGCCGGAGGACAGGTTCAATCTGGCCGCCTGCGACATGGACTGCACCTGGGTTTTCGACGAGGCCGTGCCGGCAACCGACGCGAACGTCGATGCCGCGAGCCAGTTTCTGGCCAAGCGTGCCATGCTGGGGTGGACCGACTTGGATCGGACGTTTGCCTCGGCGCTGGCGCAGAGC
>JABMRP010000216.1 GCA_013202535.1 Planctomycetota bacterium | reverse complement strand
TCGACTTCGGCCTTGCGGAGCTTTTCCTGCGTCTGCTCTTGAAGGCGTTTGAGATTCTCTCGTTCCTCGACCACGATGGCGTCCTGATCGAGCATTTCTCCCAGCGCGGCGGCACCGACGGCCACGGCCCCCAGGTTTCCGCTCTGGCTGGCCAATAGCTCCTTGAGTTCTTCGATTTCGTTGTTCTTCTCGGTCAGCGCCTTTTCGGTGGTTTGGACGACCTCTTCGATCTTCAGCTTCTGCTGGGAATCTTCCTCGTCGTCTTCCTCGAATTCCTCGTCCAGCGCGGCAAGGATACGAGCCTTCTGGGCTTCCCAGTCAAGCGTCTCGCCACCGCCGGTGGCTCTTGCGGCGGGCGCTGCCGCGGCGGCCGCCAGTTTCGCTTCCAGTTCGCGATTCTCGGCCTTCAACTCCCGCACGTCTTCCATCGCCATCTCGTAGCGGCGGCGCGCGTCGCTGTCTTGGCTCTCGGCGGAGGCCGACTGGCGGGCTTCCTCCAACTGCCGTTGGACGGCATCTCGGCCGCGCTGGACTTCGGCCAGTTTGTCGAGCAAAGCGTCGCGCTCCCGGCGAAGGCCGGATAGCTCTTCGGCATCCACCTCGCACTCGGAGGACCCGTTTTCGAGTTGCTTTTCGAGTTGCTCGCACGCCTCGCGGGAAGACGCCAACTCGGCCTTCAGTTCTTCCTCGCGGCGGTGTGCCGATTCCAGTTCCTCGGCGTTCTCCCGGGCCTGCCTACGCAACTGATCGCGCGCCTCGCCGCCCTGCTCGGTTTCGCCGCGGAGAGTCTCCAGTTCGGCCGCCTGTTGGGCAATGGTCGACTCGCTGGCTTCGTGATCCCGTTGGAGTTGATCGCGCTCGGCTTCGGTGGCCTTCAATTGGGATGCCAACTCCTGCTTCTGTTGGAGTTCCCCGGCGAGTTGGGCCTGATCGCCTTGCAGCGATTCCATCGCGGCCGTCCGCTCTTCGAGTTGACGGCAGGTCTTGCCATGTTCCTCTTCGAGTTGGTCGAACTGGGCCTGAACAGTTTCCCGGGCGGCAAGTTGCTCGGCCAGTTGATCGCGGTGCCGCGGAAGTTGCTCGGCCAGTTGGTCGTGATCGGTCTGTAGGGCTTCCAGCGAGGCGGACCGCTCGTCGAGTTGCCAACGCGTCCGGCCGAGTTCCTCTTCCAACCGGTCGCGCTCGGCCTGGAGGGTCTCGCGGGCGGCGGTCTGCTCGGCCAGTTGATCGCGTTGCTGCTGGAGTTCCTCGACGAGTTGGCTCTGATCGGCTTGCAGAGCTTCCATCAAAGCGAACCGCTCGGCAAGTTGCTGACGCGTCTGGCCGAGTTCCTCATCGAGCCGGTCGCGCTCGGCCTGGAGGGTCTCGCGGGCGGCGGTCTGCTCGGCCAGTTGATCGCGTTGCTGCTGGAGTTCCTCGGCAAGTTGGCTCTGATCGGCTTGCAGAGCTTCCATCAAAGCGAACCGCTCGGCAAGTTGCTGGCGCGTCTGGCCGAGTTCCTCATCGAGCCGGTCGCGCTCGGCCTGGAGAGTCTCGCGGGCGGCGGTCTGCTCGGCCAGTTGCGGTCGGAGCTTGTCGAGTTTCCTGGACAGTTCGACGGCCCGTCCGGCAGCGGTCTGTAATTCTTCTTCGAGGCGATCTCGCTCGCTCGTGTCGCGCTGATCGAGTTCCTGGCGAAGCCGCTCGATCTCCTCCCGTTGGGCTGCCCGTTGCTGCTTGAGTTCTTGGGCAATCCGGTCGCGTTGGTTGCGCGTTTCCGTTTGGTCGGCTTCGAGTTGGCGACGTTGCTCTTGCAGTTGGGCCGATTGCTCCTCCAGTTCCTGGCCAAGAGTCGCCAGGCGCTGGGATTCGGCCTCTTGCTCTTGGGTAGCCTCCGCGACGGCCTGCTGGTCTTGATGCAGTTGTGCTTCGGCGTCGTCGACGTTCTTCTGAAGGCCTTGAAGCTCGCTTTCGAGCGTTTCCAGTTGCTCGGCCCGTGTCTGGAGCGACTCAAGACGCTGTTCGATTTCCTCGGTGGTGCGAGCGGCCTCGGCTTGCTGCTCGGCAAGCTTCCCGGCCAAGGTTTGCACGCCGGTCGTCAGATCGGTTTCGGCGCGAGTCATTCGCTCCCGATGCGCAGCCAGAAACTCTCGCGCCTTGGCCCGCTGCAACGCGAGCGCTTGGGCGAATTCGTCCGTAGCGTCTGGATGGGAGGATGTCGCGGAGAGCGGGACGTCCATGGCCGCTGGGTCCAAGGTCTATCGAGAAAACACGGGTAAACAACGATCTGCCGCCAGCACCGAAGGGGTGCGTGGCGAGAGGTCAACGGTCGTTTCGGGGAGCCTCCCCGAAATGTTTCCACTTTCCAACATTTGTATAGGATAGGATCCCCCGGTAGTCAAGAAATGGAGTCCGGTCATGACGGATGGCGCGGTTGGGACGGTTCGATCGGAATAGAAAACCGGATGCCCGGCGATTAATCCCCTACAATAGATGGGAGGAGTGGTTGACGTTCTGTTCCATGGAGGTGCCGTCGTGTTTCATGTTCTGTTGCTAAGTGGCTGCGCACTCCTGGGCCAGGGGCCCGCGCCGGCCGATACGGCGGAGGTTCCCCCTTCGCCGCAAGCGGCTGCTTCGCCGGAACGGCCGTCGGAACTGCTCGTGCGCCGGTGGGTGCGTCAGCTCGAGGCCGACAGCAAGGCCGAGCGTGACGAGGCGGAGGAAGCGTTGATCGGGCTCGGTCCGGCCGCTCTGGAGTTTCTGCCGCCACCAACGCCGCGAACCCCGGCCGATCTCCGCTTGCGGCTGGAGCGAATTCGCCAGAAACTCCAGCGGGCCGCCGCAGTGGCCGCCGCGGGGCATTCCCTTGTCTCGCTGCCCGCCGGCCCGCAACGCTTGTCGAAGATCTTCGAGTCGATCACCCAGCAGACGGGTAACCCGATCGTCGATTTTCGTGGCCAGTTTGGCCAGCCGGTGACCGATCCGGAGTTGACCGTGGCGATGGAGAACCGGCCGTTTTGGGAAGCGTTGGACCGGGTCCTGGACGAGGCCGGGCTGACCGTCTATCCCTACGGCCAGAAGGGCGCCATTGCGGTGGTCAACCGCCCGGACACCGAGCGTGAGCGTGGTTCCCGGGCCGCCTACAGCGGGCCGTTCCGCATTGAGGCCACCACCGTGACCGCCCGCCGCGATCTCCGCAATCCGCAAACCCGGTGGCTGCAAGTGGCCCTGGAGGTAGCCTGGGAACCGCGTCTGGTGCCGATCGCCATTTCGCAGCGTCTGTCGGATACCGAGGCGGTGGACGAAAACGGCCGGTCGCTGGCCGGCGATACCGAAGGCGTCGTTCTGGAGGCCCGTGTCGACCCCAACGCCACGGCAACCGAACTGAAGATCCCCCTGGCCCTGCCCTCGCGCGAAGTCAAGCAGATTGCCAAGTTGCGGGGAACGCTGACGGCCATGGTGCCGGGGCGGATCGAAACGTTTCGCTTCGGCGATCTGATGACCGCCAAAGACCGCTCCGTGCGAATCGCCGGCGCGACGGTCATCCTCGAACAAGTGCGTCGCAACAATCAGGTTTGGGAAGTTCGCATGCGCGTGCGTTACGACGAGGCGGGCAAGGCCCTGGAATCGCACCGCGCGTGGATCCTCCACAACGAAGCCTATCTGGAAGGCCCCGACGGAAAACCGATTGCCAACGCCGGTTGCCATCCCACGCGGCAGACGGAAAACGAAGTCGGCCTGTCCTATCTCTTCTCCCTGGACGATCCACCCGAGAACCACACGTTTGTCTACAAGACCCCGGGCCTGATCGTCTCGCGGCAGTTTGCCTACGAGTTCGAGAACATTGATTTGCCGTAGATGGGGCAGCGGCACTTTTGGGCAGTGCGGCATAGTCGTTTAACGCCCAGCCGAAGGCGCCGGCCGTATCGTGGAAGCCGCGTATCGTGGAAGCCGGCGCCTTCGGCTGGGCGTTAAACGAACGATCCAAAAGAAAGGCCGCCGCTCCCACCGGGGAAGCGACGACCGTTTTCGTTGGATCCGGCGGAGGAGTCCGAAAAGCCCACCGCGGCAGGCTTTCGGCTCAACCGGCTGGCTAGTCCTTGAAGAACTCGCCGGTGGGGTCGCCACCATCGCGAGTGATCAGGAACATGTACAGGGCCGAATCGATGTCCGTGCTGATCGTCTGCACACTGGCGTCGACGAACAGGTGGTTGACCGCGCCCGGGTGATCGCTACTGGGACCCCAGATACCGTTGTACTGGGAGTCTTCGTAGGGGTTCAGGGCGTCGTTGGGATCGATGGCGTCCATATCGAGGTACGTTCTCGGCTGACTGACTTGCGTGTCGTCGCCGAAAGCCAAGTCAAACCCCGTGGGGCAGTAGTAGCTAACGCTGAGCGAACCACCACCGACCGAACTCGAAATGGTCCCCGAGGGAAGACCGACGAGCGATGCCTGGCTACCGCAGGGCCATTGGGCCATCTGCTCTTCTTTGGTCTCGGTGACCATGACCGTTCGCGAGGTACCGTCCCGCTTGAAGTCCTCCGGCTTGTGCGCGCGTCCCGGGTAGATGGCCCCATCGGGATGCTTGCTCGTGCTGCTATCCAGGTAGTCGGCTTGGCCGCTCGCGCTCGGGTAGTTCTTGGCGAGACTTCCGAGGTGGGTTGCTCCCATGCCCTTGTAGGTGGTCAGCGCGCCAAACTTGCTATCGGCATCCGCATATCGAGGCCCTTGATAGCTCGGACAGATCAACTCGCCGATCGCCGTATTCTGCACTTGCTGGGCGCCCTGCGAGCTACTGCTGCCGGCAAACGGCCCGTACAGCCCGCTCGGTTTCTCGGTACGCATGTCGACCAACTCGTAGATCGCCTTGTTTTCCATCTCCGGCAGGATCTGGAAAATCCAACTCCAGCCTTCCTCATTCTGAATCTGGCCGCCTTGCGACAAGTCTCGCCTTACCTTCCACGACGCCGGGAAGGTCTTCTTGCGGCTGGCAAAGTTGTGCATCGCCGTGCCAAGCTGCCTGAGGTTGTTGCTGCATGCGGCGCGGCGTGCCGCCTCGCGCACCATCTGGACCGCCGGCAGAAGCAGGGCGATCAGGATGCCGATGATGGCAATCACCACCAACAGCTCCACGAGGGTAAACCCTCGCTTCTCATGTTGTCCACTCATCACGTCACTCCTTCGAATAAGAGGAAAAATAAGGAAACGCGAGCGGCCAATACGGCCGCCGATACGGAAAACGCCCGAGAGAAAACCGGGGATTAGGAAAAATGCGGCTCGCGCCGCAGCCTCTTCCCTTCCGTATCGGACCCAAGAACATTCTTGGCCCATTCCGACGTTGATTCTATCTTCTCGGCACAACTCTTGTCAAACAATAATCCGTTTTTTTACCCCCGCTCTTAATGCCATCATGCCCCGAATGGGGCGTTCCAAACGCTGAATCACGACTTCCACCCCCCCAATGTAATTAAAGCGACACTTCCGCCGAGTCCTCAGCGATAGTCCATGTGCGGGGGTCGGTCCGCCAAGTCTTGATTCCGCCCGGGTCGGCACCACCTTCTTTCTTTACCGAAGGGCACCCTTTCTTGACAGAAAGGCGCTGGCCGGGTGAGAATGCGGCGCGGGGGCGGAGCGGAGCACTCCCGTTATCTACCCCGCAGTAACCGTCCTGTCCAGTGCCTTTCCTCCACGGCCCGGCCTTATGCCCGTCCTTGATCCGCAGCAGCAGCGTCAATTTGCCGTCGAGGTGGTCCGGCAGTTGCGCGCCGCGGGCTTCGAGACCTATTGGGCGGGCGGGTGCGTGCGCGACATGCTCCTGGATCGCGTGCCCAAGGACTACGACGTGGCCAGCGGTGCCACGCCGGACGAAATTCGCCGTCTTTTCGGACGCCGGCACACGCTGGCCCTTGGCGCCGCCTTCGGGGTGATCACCGTGTTGGGACCCAAGCCGGCCGGGGCGGTCGAAGTGGCCACGTTCCGCCGCGACGCCGCCTACAGCGACGGACGTCATCCCGACAGCGTCTCCTTCAGCAACGCCGAGGAAGATGCCTCCAGACGCGATTTCACGATCAACGGCCTGTTCTACGATCCCCTGGACCAGCGCGTGATCGATTTCGTCGATGGGCAAGCGGACATCCGGCGGCGGGTCATCCGGGCGATCGGCGACGCGCGGGAGCGATTTGCCGAGGACAAGCTCCGTATGCTCCGGGCGGTGCGGTTTGCCACCACACTGGATTTTGCCCTGGACGAGACGACTGCCGAGGCGATTCGCGCCATGCCCCAGGGGATTGACGTGGTCAGTGCCGAGCGGATTGCCGCGGAAATGCAACGGACTCTGACCGGTCCGAACCGCGGCCGGGCCGTGCGGATGCTGTTGGAGACCGGCTTGGCCGCGACGGTCCTGCCCGAGATCATGCCGGCCGAGATTGTGCAGCCCCACCACACGACCGCCCCGCGGCTCGACCACGCGATGGCCGTGCTCGACGGGCTTTCGTCGCCCGATTTCCCCCTGGCGCTGGCTGCCTTGCTCCATTCGCTGATCGACGTCCGTTCCGCGGCGGGCCTGTGCCGCCGATGGCGGTTGTCCAACGACCAGACCAAACGGTTCGTCTGGCTGCTCGGGCATCACGAGGCGCTGCGTGGCGCGACCGGGATGAAGTGGTCGCAACTGCAACCCCTGCTGGTGGCCCGGGGGATCGGCGATCTGGTGGCGCTCCACGAGGCCAAGGCGAGCGCCGGCTGCGGAGAACTGGCCGAAGCGGCCCATTGCCGGGAGATGCTCCGCCGTCCCGCCGCCGAGCTGGATCCCCCGCCGCTGTTGACCGGCGACGACCTGATCGGCTATGGTGTGCCCCGCGGGGCGATCTATCGCGTGTTACTGGCTCAGGTGCGCGACGCCCAGTTGGACGGACGGATTGGAACCACTGCCGAGGCGCTGGCTCTGGTCAAGGGCATTCTCGAAGAAACCGGCTAAATTCGTTGATTCCGAGGAGTCTTCCCATCATGGACAAGAAAGCGAAGAAGAGAATCCAAACGCTCAACACGCGGCTGCAAAAGCTGCGGCAGCAGATGGCCGGCTCAAGACAACAAATGGACGATCCGGACGAACTCAAAGGCCTGGAAGACCAGATCACCGCCGCCGAGGCCGAGTTGGCCAAACTCAAAAGTCAGTGACGCCGGGGACTGTCCCAATTTTCGCGTAGCGCAGCGGAGAGAAAATGGGACTGTCCCCCTCAAGAGCCCTGAGGACGTGCGGTGGATTTCTCGCCTGCGATCTACGAACATGCCGCGTTTCTCATCCGCCGCACGCCGTGGGACGTTTCGCGCGACGGCGAGCTTCTGTTTGCCGCCCACGCCGAGGCGTACCGCCGCTATCGTCACGCGCCGGTCGTCGTGGGGATCGATATCTACAACCTCGAGGCCGAGGCCTACGGCGGTGTGTTGGACCGGCCCAGCGGAACGGGCATCCCGGCGATCGGAACGCCCGTCTGCCGATCGGTCGACGAACTGTCCGGCTTGGAGCCGTTCGATCCGGCCCGCGACGGCCGTGTGCCGATGGTCGTCGACGTTGCCCGGCGGCTGGCACGCGAGTTCCCCGAGGCCGACGTTCGGGTGCCGCTGAGCGGTCCGTTTTCCATTGCCGCCAATCTGCTGGGGCTCGATGAGCTTCTGTGCGAGGCCCTCGTGCGTCCGCGGGAGACGGCCGCCGCGCTGGGGCATCTGGTCCGGGGGCAGGTCGAATTCTGTCGGGCGATCCGTCAGGCCGGATTGGACGTCGCGTTTTTCGAGTCGGCCGCCGCTCCGCCCCTGCTGTCGCCGGACATGTTTCGCGCCGTCGAACTGCCCGCCCTGCAAGAACTATTGAAGCAAACGGCCCGCATCGTCGACCACCCGGTGCCCTGCATCATCGGCGGCGACACGGCCCCCATTCTCGACGCGATCCTCTCCACGGGCACCGGCTACGTGATCTGTCCCGCCGAAACGGATCAGGCCGCCTTCATGCGGACCGTCTGGGATCGGACCGAAGTGCGCGTTCGGATCAACACCTCGCCGGAGATCATCTCCCGCGGCACCCGCGACCAGCTACGCGAGGAAATCGACCGCATCGCCCGCCTCACCGCCGGCCGCGCCAACGTCTGCGTCGGCACGGGTGCCCTGCCCTATGAAACTCCCCCGGAAGCCGTGCTCTGGGCGGGGGAGTATTGTAGCGGACTAGCGATTAGCGATTAGGGGGTAGCGATTAGGGGATTTGCCACGCCCACGGGTTGCATCCCGTGGGTGCCATGGGCAGCTTGTCTGCCCTTGCCCTTGCAGCGGCGGACGAGTCGCCACTATTGTTTGCTCTCCCCGTTGTGACGGGGTCCGGCTGGCGGTAGGATGGTCACATGAGTGGATTTGGGCCACTGCGTTTGGCCTAGCCGCGCGGCGTTTTGTCGGGTGGCCCCAATACGGTCGGGCATTGATGAGGGGAGACCGTTGGGATGGAGACAAAACTGATTCGGTCATTGATCGTCCTGGGCGTGCCCGGTGTTGCGCTCGGTTTCTTCTACCTCCTTCTCAAGAAGTTTGATTTCGAGTTCGAGGCCGTCGGCCCGATGTGGTCGGCAATTGTCGCAATCGTCTTTCTTCTGGTCGTTGGCGCCGTCACCTTGTACGCGCTTCGACTGTGGGCTCCCGTGAGGACGAGCATCCCCACGCCAACGCCAGCCGAACCGACTCCGTCGGAGTCCGGAACCGATGATCGGTCCGTCACCGACGACAATACCGTCGTCGTCACCGGCGACCACAACGTCGTCGTCCAGGCACCTGCGCCGGTTCCACCGCCCGTCCCGCATGTGCCCACGCAAACGGTCAACCAGCCGGACGAACCGTCCGTCGAAGCCCGCGTCGAAATCCATCGCCTCCCGGCCAGCGGACCGTTACTCGTGGGACGAGCCATACAACTTGGACGGCTCACCAAGGCCTGGAACAACGAGAAGGTCAACGTGATCACGCTGGTCGCGTTCGGCGGGGTGGGTAAGTCGGCGCTGGTCAACCATTGGCTGGCGTCGATGGCCGAGAAGGGCTATCGGGGCGCACGGCGGGTGTACGGATGGTCGGCCTACAGTCAGGGGAGCAAGGAGCGGGTAACCTCGGCCGACGTGTTCATCGAGCAGGCGCTGAGGTTCTTCGGCGAGCAGGGCGAACTCAGCCCGACGATCGAAGCCCGGGCGGTCCGGCTGGCCGAACTGGTGCGCCGGGAGCGGACGCTGTTGATCCTCGACGGGATCGAACCGCTCCAATACCCACCCGGCCCCGGCGAGGGCCAGCTCAAGGACCCCGGCGTGCGGACGCTGGTCCGCGAGCTGGCCGCCCAGAACCCGGGCCTGTGCGTGATCACCACCCGAGTCGCGGTGAGCGATCTGGCCGACTACGAATCGACCACCTGTCCGAGAATCGACCTGGAAACGCTCCAGCCAGCCGACGGGGCGGAGTTGCTGGAGAAGCTGGGCGTCAACGGGACGCAGGAGGAGCGCGAGGCGGCGTCGAAGGAGTTTGGCGGTCATGCCCTGGCCCTGACGCTGTTGGGTACGTATCTCCGCGATGCTTGTGAAGGCGATATCCGGCGGCGCGGCGAGATCGGGCCGCTGGAAGGCGAGATGCGAAACGGCGGCCACGCCCGGCGGGTGATGAACTCGTACGAAACGTGGCTGGGCTCGGGGCCCGAAACGCAGATCCTGCGGATGCTGGGCCTGTTCGACCGTCCGGCCGAGGCGGGGGCGGTCAAGGCGCTGCGTAGCGAACCGGGCATGGAGGGGCTCACTGATCGGATCGTCGGCCTGGTCGAGCGTGAGTGGCAAAACTCGCTGATCCGTCTTCGCCGCGCGGGGCTGATTGCCGAGTCGGACCCGGCGGCGCGGGGAGTGATCGACGCCCATCCGCTGGTCCGCGAGCACTTTGGCGAGAAGCTTCGCCGCGAGGACGAAGCGGCCTGGCGCGCCGGCCACGACCGGCTATTCGAGTACTGCCGCGGCGACGGCTGTCCCAAGGAGCTTCCCGACACGTCCGAAGAGATGGCCCCGCTCTACGCCGCCATCGGTCACGGCTGCAACGC
>JABMRP010000215.1 GCA_013202535.1 Planctomycetota bacterium | reverse complement strand
TGGTTGTGCATCTTGAAGGTTTCCATGCCGATGTTGTAGATCGCGTTGCGGAAGACATAAACCGGCCCGCCATGGACCGGCTGTACCGAGATTCCCTGGAACACGTTGGTCAGGCGGTTATCGAAACAGCGCGTGTTATGTTCGGAGTAGTCCATCTCAATACCGTCGTCGGTACACTCGGAGATCTCGTTTCCGTAGAAATCGATCGCAGCGCACGGGTAGGTCGAGAACGTATCGATGGCATCGCCGAAACGGCTGACGCGATTGTAGCAGACCACATTTCCGGTGCCGGCGATCTGCACACCGCGGCGGTCTTCGATTCCCTCCGTCCGCGGCCAGGTGGAGCGGCCGGTCATCACGTTGTCGGCAATCAGGATGTGCTGCTGGGCGTCGGCGTTTCTCGTGGCCACGAAGCCGTAGTCCACGTCGCGGATTACGCAACGGCGCGGCACGAGATTCGCCCCGCCATTGACCGCAATCCCCCAGCGGGCGTTCTGGAACGTGAGGTTCTCGAAGATCACATCGTGCAAGCCCGATGCACTGATCACGTTGTCCGCGCCCTGGCCATCAAGGATTGCCTCGCCGTCGCCGACGATGCCAACGGGCTGGCCCTTGGCGCCGCTCGTCGGCCGAAATGTTCCGCGATAGACACCTCGGTGCAGCCGCAAGATCTGCCCCGGTTTACATTGCGAGAGGGCCTCGGCGAGTTGGCCCGGGTATTGGATCATGGCCTGCTGGTGCCGTCAAGGTTTTGTCGATCAGGCCAAGCTTGTAGTCGACTCGGACTTGTGCCCTGCCGCAGCCGCGAGTAGATCGGATCGCAATACCGGCGGACCTCCGCGCGAACGTCGTCCGCCGTACCGTGCGGCAGCAGATGCTGCATGTCGATGCCACCGTGGAAGCTGAGCCGGTCGCCGAACTCGGCCTTGAGTTGCTCCGGAGTCATCTCCGGTCCGACGGGCTGGATCGGGTCCAGTACATCGATTCCCAAGTCGTCCAGCAATCGCGCCTTGTCGTCGTGTCCGGTGTGGACGAATAATCGCTTCCACGTGGGCTCCTCCGCCCAAAAGCCGCGTGGGGTGCGATCGGGCGTGCAACGGTTCAAAGCTGTCAGGACTCGCTGGCGTGGGGTCATCATTGAACCTAATCGCCCGGCTGGCTGAGGAACAGAAATGTGCCCTGCTTGGTTCCGACGATTACGTCGGGCACCCTGTCGTTGTTCAAGTCCGTGGCGGCGACTTGTGTGCCAGCTCCCGAATCGTCGTCGATCTTATGCGGCTGGGCTCCAGGTTGCTCTTCATCGATGACTTCACGGCTCGTGCATCACCAGGAATCTGTCGGCTGCGACACCAGCCTCCCGCAATACCCCTTTGCCCAGCGGCAGCGTGACTTCCACGTCGCATTGGGCCGCGTCGCCCAGCCCGAAGTGTAAGACGGCCTCCTGGCCCGTGCAAAAACCGTGACTGACATGCACCTCGTTGAATCCCAGCAGGGCCTCACGACGCCCCATCTGCCCGGCCGCGTAAACGCGCACCTGCGCGCCGATGCCCATTCGGTTGATCGTTTTACCGACCACGCGGACGGCCAGCCAGCGCTGCTTCGGGCCGCGGTTCATCAGCAGCTTGCCGGGTACTTCCGGCCACCAACTGGCCAGCATTACGTCGGGCCGGCCGTCTCCGTCGTAATCGGCAACAGGCCCGGCGGCGAAGTAATTCGTTGCCTTCGCCACCGGCGGTACGGCGAACCGCACACAACCGTCCTTCACCCCTAAGTTGCGGCAGATAAACGGCTGCTCGCCACGGCCCGTGTTGTACGTGGCGGCGATGAGAATGTCTGGACGCCCGTCGAGGTCGAAATCCGCGATCTGGACGTGGGCGTGCTTGAGGTGCCGGTGATCCGGCGTCCACTCGGGAAACAGGTACGCCAGCCCGGCGGCCTTGGTGACGTCCCGAAAACGCACATGCCCGGTGGCGACGCCGTCGTTGAGGAACAGGTGCTGACGGGCCGGCTGGTTGTGGTCCACGATCACGAGGTCCAGGTCGCCGTCGCAATCCAGGTCGCCGAAGGCCGCGCCGCAGGGAGTGTCCTCTCGGCCGAGGGGCTCGTACTGAAGGGCTTTCGAGGCGGCGGTGTCCTCGCGAAAGACACCGCCGGGCGTTGAGAGAAACAGGCGATTGGCCTGGGCGACCAACACGTCGGGCCGGCCGTCGCCGTTGAAGTCGGGCGTAAGGATGCCGAGCCCCGGCAGTTCCGCCGGCAGGCCGGCCTTGGCGGTGACGTCGTCGAATGCCAGACGGCCCACGTTGCGGAACAGACGCGTTTGCCCGCCAGTCCAGAGATCCCCACCGACGAGCAAGTCGAGCAGTCCGTCGCCATCGTAGTCCAGCACGCCGATGCTCCGCCCGCCCATGACCACACACGCCCCGTTGCCCTTGGAAACGTCCCGAAGCTTCCCGTTGCCGATGTTCTCGTACAGCTTGTTGGCAACGCGGAGACCCTTGCTCTTGGAGTTGTTCGAGACGTACAGGTCCAGGTCCCCGTCGTTATCGAGGTCGGCAAACACGGCCCCGCTACAGCGGGCCTGGAAGCTCACGGCCGGCTGGCCGAAGTCGCGGAACTTCCCGTCCTCTTGGATCAACAGCTTACTCGGCACGGGGCCCATCGCGGGCTTGTACTTCTCGGCCGGCCGGTCGCAGAAGCCGGCGACAAACAGGTCGAGATCTCCGTCACCATCCACATCGCCACACGCCGCCGCGTGGGCCATCATGCCGCGAAGCTCGGCGTGTAGACCGGCCGTCTCGGCGACATCCTCAAACCG
>JABMRP010000214.1 GCA_013202535.1 Planctomycetota bacterium | reverse complement strand
GCCGAGTGGCGGAATGGCAGACGCTGGGGACTTAAAATCCCCTGCCCGATAGGGCGTGCGGGTTCGAGTCCCGCCTCGGCTACTGCTTTTATACCAACGACTTACGGCGACTGACGAAACAGAGTTGTGGCGGCAAAAACTGGTCAACACTCAATAAACACTCAATTCAAGAAAGCAATGTCACTTCCAGGAAGTTCTGGTTCACTTGGCGATTGAACTCCAGCCGTCTTTACCGGGGGGGGGCAATACGCCGTAGCATGGAGATGCGGAAAATTCTCCCCGTGGTCGCGGAGAGCTTCGGCATTCCGGTTACCTGTCACCCAGATGAGCCCGCCGAAAAATTGTACGGAGGCCGATGGGATGGACAGACGATTTCTGCCGTTGCCACACAAGACCCGTTGGATTTCTTGGTGATAGGAACCTTCAGCCCGGAAGAGAGGGTCGCCGAATGGGTGTGGGCTTTCAACCTTACACGGTATCGGGATTGGTTTGTGCATGAATGACATCTCCGCTTGAAGCCGGGGTTTCTTTGACCAACACAAAGTCACCTTTCCCGTCGAAGGGGATCCAGTAGCACTCTCCTTTGGACCCAGCGACCGCTTCCGCGTCTTCTCCGTGGCTGTCGGGTATTTCCGCTTCTTGAAATCTACGAGTCTCCATGTCAACCTCCATCAATTCGGGTCCGAGTTCCGCAGTACCTCCGGGACGTAGAGCTTCTCGACCGACCGGTTGATCTGGTGCGCCAGCGCCGAAACACCGCCAACGGGTGGACCGGCCCTTTCTTCCCCGTCTGGCCCGTGCGCCGTGCGTGTTTCAGCATGGCTCGCAAAAAGGGGTGTCTGAGTACCCTCAGCCCGTCGGCGAGATTCTGGCCCGTTCCTGGCAAGCGTTCTGGCGGCTACTGGCCGGATTACGGGCATGGGCTTACCCATGGATGAGAGGTTGCACAAGGAGTATAATGGCATCTACGGTGACGGATGACCGCACCGTCGTTCTGACCCTACCATATCGTGGATCGAAAGAGGTTATGGGAGTGCTTACCCAACGAACCCGTGACAAGCTGAGCACACCGAGGTGGGAAACCCTTCGGGAACTGTTCGTGCAGGTAAGCGAAGCTGTGCTGGAAACCTCGCCGGATGCCCAGGGTGACTTGGCGGGAAGCTATGTGAAATTCACCACCGACCCGCACCCGACCAGTGCGGCGTATGCTGTGGTGTGGCCGAAAGTGTCGCTACCCAAGCGGCTGATTGTCGGTCTGGCCCTGCCAGAGGATTTTGAGGCGGAACTGCTTGGGCCGCCCCCGGAACGCATCTTCTATCAAGGGCTCACCAAGTTCCTGGTCATCGAGGAAGGGCAAGCCGTGCCGGAAGGACTTGCAGGATGGGCAAAACGGGCTTATGCGTTGTCGTCGGACGGATGAGGCACGCGGGGCTTGTGGAGCGAGGGGCGGATGGGCAACCATTGGGAGGCAAGTATGCTCTCTTCCTGTAAGAAAACGCTCGCAGGGATTATCCTTGGGACCTTCTTGGTAGGGGCAGGCTGCGGCGAACCGGATCAGACTCAGTTTGTCGGCGTAGTACATGAAACCGATTACTGGCAGATCACCGTACCTGATGACTGGGAGAAGTGGGAGAGCGGAGGCTGGACGACGTTTGACGCTCCAACGGGTGGAAGTTTGGGCATATCTCGGATGAGGAAGGAGGGAGATACCGCCTCATCGGATAGTGACCTCTTTCTGGGGCACTCCGGCGTGCGTCAGAAAACGTATCCCAGATTGCTCGCGGCCGGCTCTGGGCAGAATCAAGCCGCCCCCCAGAGGAGTGCTTCACGCAGGGTCGTTTTCTCGGACATCCGAGAAGACGACTGGGTAAATCGGATAAGCAGCGAAAAGCGACGGCCGATCATTGATCGTCGAAAGCCGCACGCGACAACGTCCGCTACGCCAGGATGTCATGCACCACGCGCGACGGCTCCACACCGGTCAGGCCCAGGTCGAGTCCTTGGAAAGGGTGAGTGAACCGTTTGTGGTCGATGCCCAAGAGATGGAGCATCGTGGCGTGGAAGTCGCGCACGTGGAAGATGTCTTCCACGGCGTTGTAACCCAATTCGTCGGTCGCCCCGTAGTTCATGCCGTTGCGGATTCCGCCACCGGCCAACCAGATCGAAAAACCCCGGATATGATGGTCCCGGCCGTTGCCCTGGGCCATCGGCGTGCGGCCGAATTCGCTACTCCAGACGAGCAGCGTGTCCTTGAGCAAGTCGCGCTGCTTGAGGTCGTTCACCAGCGCGGCGGTCGGCTGATCGACCAGCTTGGCGACCGTTTGAATGCCGTTTTTGATCCCCCCGTGATGATCCCAGCCGCGATGGTAGAGCTGGATGAAGCGTACGCCCTGCTCGGCCAGCCGCCGGGCGAAAAGGCAATTACTGGCATACGAGCCGTCACCCGGCTTCGCCCCGTACGCGTCGAGAGTCTTCTGCGACTCGTTGCTCACGTCCATCAGCTTGGGAATGGAATCCTGCATGCGGAAGGCGAGTTCGTACTGGCTGGTGCGGGCCGAGCTTTCCGGATCGTGCAGCCGAGTATCGTGCAGCGAGTTGATGCGCGATACCGCATCGATCACGTCGCGCTGCTGCGCATCGCCGACGCCGCGAGGATTGCGGACGTAGTGTACCGGATCGCCGCTCGAGTTGAACTGCACGCCTTGAAAGCGACTGGGCAGGAATCCGTTGTGCCACTGCCGGGCGGCGATCGGTTGCGATTGGCCGCCCCCCTTGCTGGTCAAGACAATGAAGCCGGGCAGGTCCTCCGCCTCGGCGCCCAAACCGTAGAGTACCCAGGATCCCATGCTCGGCAAGCCGGCGATGGCCCGTCCGGTGTTGAAGTAGGCATGGGCCGGGTCGTGGTTGATTTGCTCGGTCTGCATGGAACGGATGATGCACAACTCATCGGCCACGCTTTGCAGATGTGGAAAAGGCGAGGTGATATCGAGTCCCGACTCTCCCGACTTGACGAACGGGAATTGGGGCGCGAAACAAGTAAGTTTCTTGTTCTGCAATTGAGCGATCGGCTGGCCTTTTGTAAACGACTCGGGCATGGGCTTGCCATGCAGTTTGGCCAGCTCGGGCTTCGGGTCGAAGGTTTCCAAATGCGACGCCCCGCCCGCCATGCAGAGATGGATCACGCGTTTGGCGCGTGGCGGATGATGCGGCGGATTGATCACGCCCTTCCAGCGTTCGCCGGCAGCGG
>JABMRP010000213.1 GCA_013202535.1 Planctomycetota bacterium | reverse complement strand
CCGATACGAACAAGCGGTTCCAAGCCCTGGGCAGCGCGAAGAACCATCTGGTGGCCATGCCCGACGCGAAGATCGACGAAATGATCCGCAACATGATCACGTCCTGCTACGGTTGCGCGGGCCAGCGGTGCATGGCCTCGTCGGCGATCGTTTGCGTGGGCGAGGAGAACTACCGGCAGGTGAGCGAGAAGTTCGTCGAGTCCTCCAAGGAAGTCCTCGTGGCCGATCCGCTCGACCCGGCGGTGGCCGACGAGCCGATGGTGATGGGCCCGGTCATTTCCGACCGCGCCAAACGGTTCATCCTCGACATGATCCAGACGGGCGTCGACGAAGGGGCCACGCTGGCGCTGGACGGCCGCGATATTTCCTTCCCGGGTAGCGAGAAGGGGCATTATGTCGGCCCCACCGTGTTTACCGACGTACGCCCCGGCATGAAGATCCACCAGACCGAAATCTTTGGCCCCGTCGTGGTCATCCTCAAGGCCGACACGCTCGCCGAGGCGATCGGCATCATCAACGATCATGCCTACGGCAACGGGGCGTCGATCTACACGCAAAACGGCCACTACGCCCGCACGTTCAAGCTCGAAACCCAAGCCGGCATGATCGGCATCAACGTGGGTATCCCCGCCCCGGTTGCCCCGCTACCCTTCGGCGGCATGAAGGCGTCGATGTTTGCCGACGTCAAAGCCCAAGGCCGGGCGGTGATCGATTTCTTCACCGAGAAGAAGATCGTCACCGAGCGCTACTGGCCGGAAGAAGGATAGGGCGTAGGTGCTAGTTGCGGGAGCCACGCCCACGGGTTGCATCCCGTGGGTCGAAACCGCTGGGCGCAGGTCTCCGGACCTCGCCCCATGGCGCGGCGAAACTTCCGCTACTTCTCGGCCAACCGCACTTCGACGACCAGATAAAGGGGCTTGGTGCCCGCTCCGGCGTCCGCATGTGGGTCGTTGGTTTCTTTCGTCGGCCTGGCGCCCAGACCGCCGACCAACACGGGCGTGTCCAGCGGCACACGGACCGTCGTGGCCAGTTGACGTGTCGGCAGGTTCACCCGATCGATCGCGATCGAAGCGGTGCCGGCCGGTACGTCGACCTCTTCGCCGCCCAACTCGGCCCCCGCCGACATGCGGCTGGGAAACGAATGCCCGCCGATCTGGATCGGATCGCCCGGCTCGCGCCACTCGGTCACCGTGCTCTTGAGATCAAGGACGACCGTCCGGCGACCGGGCTCGACCGACGGTCGCATTTCCAACAGCGTGCCCACGTTGGGAAAGAGGATCACCGGCTGGTAGCCGATGCCGCTGCCCACGACGGGTATGGCGCTGATGGCCACGGAGCGCCGCTGGCCGGAGGTGAGAAACACCTTCTGGCCGCTGAAGCAGGTGACCCGCCCGCGGCTGCTCGACGACTCGGCGGAAATCTTGGCCAGTGTTTTCGGGTCGACGGCAATCCGCCACCCGGCATCTTGCTTCGTGTCTCGGCCGGGACAAAGGGCCGCAAGCTGATCGGGCGCAAGCGCCAACCAGTACGCATCGACGACCACCACGGGAGCTTCCTGCCGGACCGCTCGGACTTGATCCAAGAGCTCCTCGATCCGTTCATGCACGTCGAAGGTCTGGCTGATGGCCAGGGATCGGCCGATGGGGCGAACACTTCCCGGCCCGCCCACCGACTCCCAGCTCACCGGCTCGACGATGCCTTCGAGCAGTTCGGTCAGGTCCTCCATGGTGATCCGCCCGTTCGAGGGAGCCGCCGACGGGTAGGGCATGCCGACTCCGCAGATCATTCCCCCGCCGCCGCTGATACTGCCGCCGCCCATGCCCCCGCTTCCAAACATGAGGCTCGAAGCGAAACCGCCGAACCCACCGGTCTTCGATCCGGTCGTCGGCAGGCTCTGGCCGTCGTAGGGATGTCCCAGCGGAGAGACCAGCAGATCGGAAACGTCGTAGGTCTTGGCGATGAGGTGAGTCTCGGCTTCTTCGTCGGTGGTGATCACCAGCGACTCGGCGTCGATAATCCAGGTCAGATCGAGTGGCTTCAGCGTCAGTTTCAGCGCCGAACGGAGCGAGATTTTCGACGTGGAAAAGGTTATCGGCGTGTCGTCGCTGATGCCCACGTCTTCCAGCGCGCGGCGGTCGATATGGACGGGAATTCGGTGCATGTCCTCGATGAAGTCGGCCACATCGGCAAGCGGCTGTTCGATGAACATGAACTCGGTCGGCTCCTGCAAGGCCTCCAGAATAGCGTCGGTTCCCGTGCGCAACGGCTCGGTCGGCTCGGGCCGCTCGGGAGGCGGATCTTTCTTCTCGGTCTTCCCGCTGCCGCCGAATGGATTCTGGGCGTCTGGTGTATCGCCGAAGGGATCCTCGGGATCGGCCGGTTTGTCGTCCCCAAATGGATCGCCGTCGGCCGGAGCCACGCTCGAGGAGCCGAAGGGGTCGTCACCGTCGACGCCCCCAGCGGGTGCATCGGGCGCCGCCGGAGCCGGGCCGAACGGGTTGGCGTCCTGAGCCCAGGCCGCATCGGAAAAGTTTGCCCCGGGAAGCAACAGGCCGGGCAACCACAGCAACAGAACGACCGAGCCAGAGATCGAAACGCGGAGTCCAGCAGACATGACAACGCCTCTCCATGAAAAGAGGGATCGCAAGAAGGGAAAGATCCTCCGCCGGCCGCAGTGTTCCGTATCCGCCGCCGGCGACTGTCCTATACCCTAGATCCCCCCGATCCGGGTGTCAAGCAGCCGGGCGAGGGTCTCCCGGCTCTGCAAGAGTTCCTACTTCGTACCGACGGTTCCTCCGGCAACCAGCCGCGAAACGTCGCCCACGGCCACCTGGTCTCCGACCTTCAGCCCCGAGAGGATTTCGTAGGATCGCGAATCGTCGATGCCCAGTTCCACGGCCACTTTCTCGACCTGATCCCCGCGCAAAACGAACACGCTCGGCTGGCCTTCGTCGAAGGTGACCGACTCGATGGGCACGGCCAGGGACTCCGAAGCCAGGGGGAGATAGACGTGGACGAAACCACCGGCCTTGAGCCGGCCCTGGCGGTTGTCGATCGTCACGCGCACGCAAAACGTGCGGGTCGCCGGATCGATCAGTTCGTTGATCAGGTCGACCGTACCCTCGACGCCGAGTAGTCCCTCGGACTTAATCCAAGGCTTCTGGTTCCGCGTGGCCAGCTTCCCGCATTGCGCGAGGGTGACCAATCGCTGGTATCGCTGGGGAACGGCGACCTGGGCGAACAGGCACCGGGGGTCGATGATCTGCATGATCTCGACCCGGGGCATCTTGGTCACGCTGTCGCCGATGTCGATGTATCGGGCGGTGATCACGCCGTCGTAAGGTGCCCGAATCGTAGTCTTCTTCAAATCGGCGGCCTGCGCGTCCATGGCCGCCAGTGCGGCCATGATGCCGGCTTCGGCCAGTCTGAACTGCTGCGTCGTGGGGCCGGCCTCGGCCAACTTCAGAGCGGCGATGGCCTGCTCCTTGTCGGCCAGGGCCACTTCCGACTGCATTACGTACGAATCGTATTCGGCCTGCGTTACCAGGGCGTCCTCCCGGTTGCCGAGAGAATCGGGTGCCCAAAGTTCCTTGACTCGTTGCAGATCGGCCTGGGCTTTCTTCCATTGGGCAACGGCTCGGGTCACGGCCGCACTGAGCTGGGAGATTTCTTCCTGGCGCTTCCACGCCACCAGATCCTCCAACTGTCGCCATGCCACCACCAGATTGGCGATGGCCGTGTCCAGCGCCAATTCGTAATCGGTCGGATCGAGCTGTACCAGCACGTCGTCTTTGGCCACGCGGTGTCCGATTCCCAGCGCCAGTCTCGCCTCGGGAACCGTCAGCCCGCCGGCGTACCGATCGGACATCCCGAACGACTCGATCACGCCGTCGACCTCCGAGACGATCGTCGTGGCCCGAACCGGCACCAGGGTTCCCGTCAGATCCAGCGTGGTTTCGATCCTTGTTTGGCCGATGGTCACGAAGTCGACGCCCGGCACATCCGAACTCACGGCCGTGCCGGCCGTTTCGTTTTCGTTTTTTCCCTCGGCCGAGCCGCCGCAACCGGCCGCCGCCACGGAGCACAAGACGAGAAGGATCCCCAGAACGCGTCGATCGGTCATGTCTTGTTTTCCTCTGCATCGTCGGTGGGTGTTGGCGCCGGGGACGTTACTTCGGGCAGCGCTGCCCCGAAGCCGTCGAGGTAGATGTCGATGGCGTGCTCGACCATCTCGGTGATCGAATAGCCGATACTCGAAAAACACGCGTTGACGACCGTCCCGTAAAGCAGGTTGCCCAGGGCGATCACCGTCTTGCGAACGTCAAGGGGCCGGAATTCACCCCGATCGATCCCCTGCTGGACCACCGATTCGAATCGGGTGATCAGTTCCTGGTGGTACTCGACGTGCGACTCGGGTCCACAGCCGCGAAACTCGGCCCGATCCTGCACGAAGACCTCGAGATATCGGGGATTGGCCTGGAAAAACCCGGCATACGCCAGGCCGGCCGCCCGCAGACGGTTCCTCGCACCGGAGACCTCCTCCAGGGCCCCGATCAGGTGCCGGCCCAGCCGATCGAGCACTTCGTAGGTGGTGGCCCAAAAGAGTTCTTGCTTGTTGCCGAAGTAGCGGTAAACCGTTCCCTTGCCCACACCCGCCTTGTCGGCGATGACCTGGACGTCGGCGTTGCGAAAGCCCTCGGCGGCGAAGACGTCAATGGCTTCTTCGAGGATCGCCCGGTGTTTCTGGGCACTGTCGGCGGACGTCGCGTTTTGGGGAGCCGTGGGCATATTTCGGCCTGTTTGTTGGTGAAACCCGTTCGGACGGACTCGTCCGTCCGTATGAATTGTAGCTTGCGGACGCCGTGGCGTCAATGGCGCCGGAGCCTACTGTCATCAGTAAGCTTTGCCTGGCGGGCCGATCGCGGCAAAGCATCCCTCCGCAGGGTGGCAGGCCGCTATCGCGATGACCTTTCACTGAAGATCTGAGCCAAGACCACCCTTTTCC
This sequence comes from Planctomycetota bacterium, assembly GCA_013202535.1. Lineage (GTDB taxonomy): Bacteria > Planctomycetota > Planctomycetia > Pirellulales > Thermoguttaceae > JABMRP01. The sequence continues at coordinate 2,539 of JABMRP010000213.1, read as the reverse complement.
CAGGCCATCTTGCCACGGTCCCGGTATCTCTACCGCCGGCATGATTGGCCCAACGCGTCGCCGGTGGGTATCAATCGTGCGGGGTATAGTAATTGAACGTATTTTGACCCGCGATCTGGGTGGGAGGAAAACGCCGGTCAACTTTCCCAATTCCGCATAGACGCGACCAAACAGACGAAGTTGGCTTTATTTTGGCGGGGGAGCCGATAGGGAAACTACTGCCGCCATCACGGGAAGCCACTAGGGAGGACGGTTCAAAATGATCCTTTCACACGGACGTAGGGGAGAAGGAGAAATCATGCACCAAATTCGTCAGCGATGGTGGGCTCTTTGCGTGTTGCCCGCGTGTCTGCTCTGGACGGCAACCGTCCAGGCCGACCCGTGTCGGTATATTGAAGAAGGGACGGCGTGTGCTCCGGAGGTGTGCGAGCCGGAAGTATGTGCTCCGGAAGTATGTGCTCCGGAGGTATGTGCTCCGGAAATCGAATGTGGGGGTGACTGCGCCGAGCCGGGGTGCTCGGGAGGTTGCGGCGGGAGTGAACCGCCGGCCGGGCTGTTGGGGAACTTTCTCCACGGGGGCAAGGGGCTCACGATCGAGTATATCTACACCGGCGAGGTCTTCAACAACGCACGGGGCGGCCTCAGCACGACCAACGCCACCGTCTACCGGGGAAACCTCGATCTGGTGATCACGGCCGATCTGGATGAGTTGGGGTTCTTTCCCGGGGGTACATTCTTCATCTACGGGCAGAACGGACACGGCCGGGGACTCACCGAAAACTTTACCGGCGACTACCAGGGTGTCAGCAACATTGATGCGCACGACTTCATGCAAGTGAGCGAATACTGGTGGGAACGCGGTTTCATGGGCGGCGACATTGTCGCCCGGCTGGGAAAGATAGACGCCGCCGCCGATTTCAACGTGGTGGACCTGGGAGGCGACTTCTGCAACGGTTCCTTCGGCCTGATGCCCACGATTCCCATGCCCACGTTCCCCGATCCGGCGGCCGGTATCGAGGGATTCTTCCAGGTGACCGACTGGCTGATGTTCAAAGCTGCGATCTTCGACGGTGCCGCCAGCGGCGAGCAGTGGGGTTTCTCCGGCACGGGTGAAACGTTCTCGATCTTCGAGTTCAAATCGACATACGATCTGGGATGCCGCAAATTGCCCGGCGATTTCATGGTCGGCATGTGGTATCACAGCGCCACGTTCGACGACGTCCTGACGCCGGGAGTGCTGAACGTCCAAGACTTCCGGCAACAACAACAGCAACCGTTCGGCAAACTGGGTGGTGGCGGTTTCGCCGTCCTCGGCGCCGGCGACACCTACGCCGGTAACCACGGCGTTTATCTCGGCCTTGACCAGATGCTCTTCATCGAGCAGGACGAGCAGGGCTTGGGAACGTTCATACAGTTCGGCTGGGCTCCCAAGGATCGCAACCCCATCAGCCAGTATTTCGGCGGCGGATTGGTGTACAAGGGCTTCTTCGATCGACGCGACGAAGACGTCATTGGCCTCGGCGTGGCCCATGCGATCTTCAGCAGCAATATCCCCGACAGGGACGCGGAAACGGCCATCGAACTCTTCTACAAGATGCCGCTGGGACCCTATACGACCATTCAGCCCGATCTGCAATACATCGCTTCGCCCAACGGCAACGGCAACGATGCCGTGGTGGCCGGCATGCGATTTGAGGTCGTGCTCTGATGATCGGGCTCGTTGCGTGAACGTACGGTTGCCCCAAAGTGGCCACCACGAAACGATACGAATAACCGCCCAAGGCAGCCCCGGAATGATTTCGGGGCTGCCTTTTCCATGCGCGGTGGGACTCGGGGGCGAAGGCCCGCAACTCTTAGGCCACCGGTGGCCTGATTTTTCACCAGAAACCACCTCAGGGAGGGGTCGACGTACCGCCTAGCCATAACGTACCCTTCATTGTAGCGGGCCGTTCCATGGGGGACGGGCGGAGTCACTTCCTCGCGTTGGCTTCCCCACTTCTCGGGTGGTCGTTGCCATGAACATCGGTACCAAACTCGTTCTGGGCGTCTCGGCGATGGCACTGGCCATTGCCGCGGTGGGCTACTACTCGGTGGCCCACCTGGAACGCGCGTCGTTGAATTCGATCGGGGACGACGTCTTGCACGACGTGCTGGTTGCCAAACGCTCGCTCATGGCAGCCTGGCTCGTCGCCACGCTGCTGGCCGTGTTGGGCGGCGTATGGCTGGCCCGATCGATCTCCAGACCGATCAAAAGGCTTACCCGTGTCGCTTCCGACATCGCCGGCGGCGACTTCAAGGCGCGGGTCGAGTCGACCGGCGGCAGCGATGAAATCGCCAGGCTGGGCGAGACGTTCAACCAGATGACGCGGCATCTCGTGGAAGCCAACCTCCGCTTGGCGCGGCGGCAGCAAGAGTTGGAGGTGGCCGCCGTCGCGCGGGAGGACGCCCATGAGTCGCTCCAACTACAGACCTTTGCCCTGCGGCGCAGTGAAGAGCAACTGGCCGAATTTCGCAAGTTTGCCGAAGCGTCGGGCCAGGG
>JABMRP010000212.1 GCA_013202535.1 Planctomycetota bacterium | reverse complement strand
GTCGCTCAGTGAGGCGATCGTCGAGGGGCGAGGCCAGATCGCTTTTGATCTTCAGCCCGACAGCCTCTTTCTGGGCTATCTGAATCGTCCGCGTGCGGGCGTCCACCTCGATCGCTATACCGTGTATCGCGGTTTGGCGCTGAAGCCGAGTCGCGCCCTGTTGTTGCGGGCGGCGGTCGCCGCGACGCGCAGGGCGTTGGTCAAGCGGCTTGGGGATAAAGACAGCACGCTGGCGAAGTTCTCCCGGGCGAGCGTTGAGAAGTTGAGACTTCCGGCCGAAGTGACGCGCGGCGATCTGGCCGTCACGCTCCAAAGTGCGGTCCCCCGCGGCGTGGACCGCGTCCGCACCTTCCCCCTGAACCACGTCCAGTTGCCCCGCGATGCCGAGGTGATCGAGGAGATCGCCCTGGCGCTGACCGGGCAGGGCGATGCGAACCGTTAGCCCGCATTTCCCACCCCGCCACTTTCGTCCGGCAGCGCTGGGCTATCGTTGGCGAACCGGGGGGCCGACCGTGGTGTCACAGTCGTCATAACCGGCGTCGATGGCGGCGACGGGGAGGCCGTCGGGTCGGCTGAGGCGCCATATTGGTCGGGGGGGATGGCCGACGACGCTTGAATCTACGGGCGATGGGGCGTATCCTATTATGTTTCGTGTCTTCGATGGGTATTTTCCCGTCCGTGGAGCCGGTGTCGTTTCCCTTATGCGAGGTATTCGTCGTGGCAGTTGCCGCTAAGACCAAGAGTCAGAAGAAGTCGCCCGAGCTGGCCGCTGGGGCGGAAATCGTCGTCCAATCGCTGGTCAACCACGGCGTGGAGGTGGTGTTCGCGTATCCCGGCGGGGCGACGATTCCCCTGCACCAGGCGCTGACCCGGTTTCGCGATCGGTTGCGAGTGGTCTTGCCGCGTCACGAACAGGGGGGCGGATTTGCTGCCCAGGGCTACGCCCGATCGACGGAAAAGGTCGGTGTCTGCATGGCCACCAGCGGGCCGGGGGCAACGAATCTGGTCACCTCGATCGCCGATGCCAAGCTCGATAGCGTGCCCCTGATCGCCGTCACCGGCCAAGTGGGCACCAGTGTGATTGGGACCGACGCGTTTCAGGAGACGCCCATCGTCGAGGTCTGCCGCAGCGTGACCAAGCACCACTACCTGGTGACCGATCCGAACGACATCACGCGGGTCATGCGCGAGGCGTTCCACATTGCCACGACGGGACGCCCGGGGCCGGTCTTGGTCGATATTCCCAAGAGTGTCCAACAGACCCGGGTGATACCCGACTACGACGCCCCGATGCAACTGCCCGGCTACAACGTCGAGGCGCGCGTGGCGCCGCCGGAGAAGATCGAGGAGATTGCCGCGTTGATTCGGCAGGCGAAGAAGCCGGTAATCTACGCGGGCGGTGGGATCGTGCTCAGCGGCGCGGCGGAGGAACTGGCCGAACTGGTTCGCAAGACCGAGATTCCCGTGGCCAAGACGCTCATGGGACTGACCGGATTTCCCACCGAGCACCCCCTCTCGCTGGACATGCTGGGGATGCACGGCAGCGTCTATTCCAACTATGCGGTCAACGAAGCCGATCTGCTGCTGGCCTTCGGCGTGCGTTTCGACGACCGAGTGACGGGCAAGGTGTCGGAATTCGCCAAGCATGGCAAGATCGTGCATATCGACATCGATCCCTCGGAAATCAACAAGATCAAGAACGCCGACGTGGCGGTCGTGGCCGACATTAAGGCGGCGCTTGCGGAGTTGAACAAGATCGTCGAGCCGCCGAAAGACCTGACCAAGTGGCACCAGAAAGTCGCTGCCTGGAAAGCGTCCGATCCGTTGGCGTACGATACCGAGTGTTCCGACATTCTCTCGCAACACGCCATTGATGAACTCTGGAAGCTGACCAAGGATCGGCAGACGATCATCACCACGGGCGTGGGCCAGCACCAGATGTGGGCCGCCCAGCACTATAAGTTCACCCGGCCGCGGACGTTTCTCTCCAGTTCGGGCTTGGGCACGATGGGGTTCGGACTGCCCGCCGCCATGGGCGCCAAGTTGGGCAACCCCGACGCGCTGGTGGTCGACATCGACGGCGACGGCAGCCTGCTGATGAACATCCAGGAGATGGCCACCTGCTACTGCGAGAAACTGCCGGTTAGGGTGATGCTGTTGAACAACATGCACCTGGGTATGGTTGTTCAATGGGAAGATCGGTTCCACGCGGCCAATCGGGCCCATACGTACCTCGGACCGATCGACCATCCCGAGGCAATCGGCCTGGGCAACGGCATCACGCCCGAGCAACGCTATCCCGACTTCGTCGCCATCGCGGCCGGTTTTGGTTGGGGCGGTCGCCACGTGGTCGACAAGGCCGATCTAACCAGTGCGATCCAAGAGATGATCGAGTCGGAAGGGCCCTACATACTCGACGTGCAAGTGCCCTACCAGGAACACGTGCTACCAATGATTCCGTCCGGCATGACGGTCCGCGACCTGATCAAGGAGTAAGCTTGTCGCCGGACAAAGTTTCACGCAGGCATCAGACAAAAAAGGGCCGTCCTCGACCAAGGACGGCCCTTTTTATTTGCTCGCAACCCGTTGCGCCACAACACGTTACACTGCAACGCCAGTCAACCCAAACGCCGACAATCCCTCACACGGCCCGCGCCAGGCCCGCCCCGATCGTCTTCGTAACCACTGTCCACAACACGGTTTACAACAAGGCGCGGTTTTCGACCGGAATAGGCCCCCAGAAAAACAATTCTAAG
>JABMRP010000211.1 GCA_013202535.1 Planctomycetota bacterium | reverse complement strand
GGTGTCGATAACAGGGGCCGAGAGTCGAGAGGAAAGAGCCCGGGCGTTGGACACCCACGGCCATGCGGTTTAGAATCGAACGATATCCAATACCCCGTCCCCGAGCTAGAGAGGAAAGCCCGCTATGTCGTACCGTCACCGTTTCACTGTTGCCTTGCCGAGCGTTCTGTTCATCCTGTTCCTTTCCGCCGAGGCGATCCATGCGCAGCAGCCGGCCCAACCCGCTCGCCGCCCGAGCCCGGCCATGGCACGCATCACCGACGATCCGACGCTCCCCCGGGTGCTGCTGATCGGCGATTCGATTTCGATCGGCTACACGGTACCGGTGCGCGAATTGCTCAAAGGCAAGATGAACGTCCACCGGGCGCCCACCAATTGCGGACCAACGATCCGCGGACTGGAAGGCATCGACGCGTGGCTCGGCGACGGTCGCTGGGACGCGATCCATTTCAACTGGGGGCTGCACGATCTGAAACGCATCGACGGCAAGCATCAGGTCCCACTCGATGCATACGAGCAGAACCTGCGGAAGCTGGTGGCTCGATTGAAGAAGACCGACGCCAAGTTGATTTGGTGTAGCACGACGCCGGTGCCGGAGGGAACGTCTCCGCCACGCAGTAATAAGGACGTGGAAGCCTACAACGCGGTGGCCAAGAAGACCGTGGACGGCCAGGGGATCGCCACCGACGATCTGTACACGTTCGCTCTGGGGCGGCTGACCGAGATCCAACGTCCGGCCAACGTTCATTTCACTCCCGAGGGATCCAAGGTATTGGCCGAGCAAGTTGCGCGAGCCATCGAGGCATCGCTGGCCGAGAAGCGGAAGTAGGCGGGGGAAGGTCTCCTCGCGGATGCACTACGGTTTCCGGGGCGAGGAGCCGCCTTCCAGTACCCACTGGGTGGCGTGGCGGCTTAGTTCGGAACTGTTGTGGAGGTTCAGTTTCGTCTTGATCTTCTCGCGATGCGTTTCGATGGTCTTGTAGCTCAGGTTGAGTTTCCCGGCAATCTGCTTCGTGGCCAAGCCCTGACCGATCATCTCAAGGACTTCCAACTCACGATTGGAAAGGTTCTCGATGGGATCCTTGTCGGGCGACTCGCCGCCGGCGACGCGGCGCAACAGCCGATCGGCCATGCGCGCGCTGAGATAGATCTTTCCGCTGAGGACCTGGCGCATGGCGTCGATGATCTTTTCGGGCGATTCCTGCTTGCTGATATAGCCGACGGCTCCGGCTCGTAGGGTACGTTCGGCGAACAGCGACTCGTCGTGCATCGAGGAGACGAGCATTTTCGTGTTGCCGCCGCGTGCCTTGATTTTTTGGATCAGGTCGAGCCCGTGCCCGCCCTTGAGCGTCAGGTCGATGACGACGACGTCGGGCTCGGTTTCGTCGAGTTGCCGCAGCGCCTCGGCGACGTCTTCCGCTTCGCCGCAGATTTCCAGATCGGGCTCGTCGGCGACCAGCTCGCGCAGCCCGCGGCGCACGATCGGATGGTCGTCGACGACCAGGACTTTGTAGGGGCGGACTCTTGCTTCGTTACCGATCATCATCACCATACTCCCGGGGAATCGTACATCCGACGCAGGTCCCGCCTTCGGGGCCCGGCTGGATTCGCAACGTGCCGCCGATCGCCTGGGCTCGATAGCGCATGATGCGCAGTCCCGATCCCGAGTGCTTTTCCGTTTCGCTGTCCAGGCCGACGCCGTCGTCGCGAACTTCGAAGGTAATCCGATCGAGGGCGCTTTTCACATTGACGACGATATGCTTGGCGCGGGCGTGTTTGACGGCGTTGTTTACCGCCTCTTGCACGATGCGATACACTTGAATCGCGGTTTTGGTGTCGCTGATTTGCACGGGGGAATCCGTGACGCACCGGCAGGAGATTCCCGTTTGCTCCTGAACGTTGTCGACCAGCAGTTGCAGCGCTGCGACGAGATGCTCGGCATCGATGTCGGGCGGCAACAGGCCCTTGACGACTCGGTGAAGGTCGGCGTGCGATTCTTGGATTCCTTCAATCAATCCGGCAGCCGACTTGGCTTCCGGCAAGTCCCGGCTCTGGAGTCTCCGCTGGAGACTCGTGGCCAGGTAGCCCAGCCCGGTCAATTGCTGGCCGAGGCCGTCATGCAACTCCTGGGCGATCCGCCGTTGCTCCTCGCTTCCGATGGTCAGAAGCTCCCGCTCAAGCCGGCGCCGCTCGGTAATGTCGTGAACGGTACCGATCATCCGGACGGGTTTGCCGCCGGCGTCGAACATGACCTCGCCGTTTTCGTGGACAATCCGCTCCGATCCGTCGGGCCGAACGATGCGGTGGTCGATGCCGTAGCGTGCCTCGGGGTCAACCATCGCCCGCTTGACCGCCTGCTCGACGTGCTGACGGTCGTCCGGGTGTACGGATTTCGAGAAATTCTCGTACGTGGCGACGAACGCTTGCGGCTGGAACCCGAAGATTCGGTAGACCTCGTCGGACCACTGAAGGCGATTGGTTTCGATGTCCCAATCCCAGTTGCCCAGGTGCGCCATGCGTTGGGCTTGCAGCAAGCTTTCCTCTTTTCTGGAAAGCTCGGACGTGCGATGGAGGACTTTCGTTTCCAACTCGTCCTTCGCGTTGCGAAGGGCGTCCTGCGTCCGCCGGGTTTCGACCATGCGGCCGAGGTGTTCGGCGACGGCTTCGATCAAATGAAGTTCCTCGGTCAAGAAGGGGCTTCCGGCTCGCTCGGGAATCGGACGCAGGTAGCAGACCTCAACCTTGCCGCATTTCCTGCCCGACGCAAAAACGTCGGCCGATTGAAAGCAGGCGGTCCTCCGAAAACCAGGCGTCGAAAATTCCTTCTCCTCGATCGCCGTCCTGGCACACGCGATCTCGGGAAACTGCCATGCCGGTGGAAGAAGCTTCGCCGTCTGCCGGAAGACATCCTCCAACGACAGCGCAGGGTCGGCAATGAGCTTCGAGACACCGTAGAGGCAATTCAACTCCTTGACGCGCTCGCCCAGATCATGGGTGATCTGCCGTCGCAGCGCATGGGTTTGCCTGCGCCGGGTGATGTCGCGTAAGACGGCCGTGACGCAGATGTCTCCTTCGTCTTCCCATGTCGACAACGACAGTTCGACGGGAAACTCACTCCCATCGGCCCGAACCCCGATAACTTCCATCGTCCTGTCCGAGATATCCGACTTGCCGGCCGCGAGGATCTGCCGCATTGCTTTCAAGTGTCTTTGGTGAAAGCGTTCCGGGGTGACCGAGGTGATTGGCTTGCCCACGATCTCATCGGCCGCATGGCCGAACATCTTTTCCGCCGCCCGGTTCCAGAACGTGATCCGCCCGGTAGCGTCGGTGGAGACGATGCCGTCGCTGACCGATTGCGTGAGCGAGCGGAATTGTTGCTTGCCACTTTTCAGCGATTCCAGGGTGCGGCTGTTGCGCAGGGCAACGGCGGCCAGTTCTCCGAAGGCCGACGCCATCCGCGCGTCGCGTTCGATGAATCCCCCGGGCTTGTTGGCCATCCCGAGCAAGCCGGCGACTTCACGCTCGATAATCAGCGGCGCGAAGAGGACGTTCTCCAGTCGGACGTGTCCTTGGGGAAGAAAGCCGAGCCACGGGCTGCGGGGGAAATCGTTGTCGAAGACCGTCACGGCGTTTCGGTAGGCGCTCTCGCGCAGCCCGCGAATGGGCATGGGAAGCGACGGATCGACCGTGCAGGAAAGTCCGCCCGAATCCAGAAACACCACGTCGTTTTCCGTTCCATCACGGTTCAACAGGGCAACGTACCCGCTGCTGGCACCGATCAGTTGCTTGCAGCAATCGAAGATCGCACGGGCTGCGTCTTCGAAGTCCTGATATTCCAAGATAGCCCGGGATGCTTTCAACAGCGCCGCGACTTCGGCCTGATGCTGTTGAGAATCCTCGACCGCCGCGGACCGCGGATCTGGGTGCCCCGGGGGAAGATCCCGGGAATCGGTCGAATCCGCTCGGTTGGTTGCGGTCATGGCTGCGGGGCGTGTGGACCGGGAGGAATAGCAGATCAGGAGAAACCGCACGGGAATGGGCCGGTCAGGGGCAACCGGCCGTCTGCTCCCGAGGTCTCCTTCACGCTCAAACTTGACAAATCGAGCGCATGGCGTCAAGGGAAAGGGAAGCGGAACCTATCGTTTTCGGGCGTGGCGGGTGCTCCCAAGCAAGGGGATGCCGGCCAGCCCCCCCAAGAGGTTCTCACCAAGAATACGGCCGTATCCCGATAGTTTTCGCATTGCCGAGGCATTCCGGCGGTTTTTTCTCGGGGTGCGCGTAGTTTCCGTATAGGGGGATTTCCTAGGCTCTGTTGGTAAACGCCCCGACGACTCGGTCGCGATTTTCCCGATTCGCGCCGGTCCCGTGTTTCGGCAATACTGAGGCTCGACCTTGGACTGGTTTCGTCGCGAGCAAGGAGATAGCGATGCGGGCAACAACAGGGAAGGAGCGAACGGCCGGTTCGCGCACGACGTTGATCTCTTCGCTGGCGGATCTCGTGGCGTTGACGGCCGAAGCCAGGTTAATTCGATCACCCCATGTCGAATTGCGGCGTGTCTCGTGCGCGTTTCGCGAGGGCGTTCTCACGCTTCGCGGCAGCGTCTCGTGTCACGACGTGAAACGGATCGCCGCGGATTCCGTCCGGCATCTGTGCGGCGTGGCGGAGATCAGCAATCAGTTGACCATTGCAGCATTCCCCAGCCGGTGTGCCAAGAGGCATCGTGGATCGCCGCGAAGATGAACAACGGGAAACCGAACCGGCAAGAACATTGATTTCATCGCCAGCTTGCCTTTGGGAGGGCCAATCATGAACGAATCGAAAGAGACACGTCCGCCACGATTCTCCGTGGGAAGTAGCGTCCGCGTGAAGGCCGGCGTCATGGACCCCGACTTCCCGGACGTCCACTTGGGAGATTGGTCCGGAACGATTTCCGAGGTCGAGCGAGGATCGCTGACCACGTATCTTGTCGATTGGAACCGCACGACGCTGCGGGCCGTGCCCCCGGTGCTTCAGGATCACTGCAAGGAAGAAGACGTCGCCTTCGACAAGATGTGGCTACTGGAGGAGGATCTCCGCAGCAAGAAATACCGGGAACCGCTTCCCAAAGGGTTTCCCGGCGGCGGAGCGTTGTAGTACGATTCCGTAACTTCCGTGCGCCGGGCTACGATGCAATCGTCTCCTTCGCTAGGACTCCTTCTCCGGAGACTCCTTCTCCAGAGACTCCTTCCCTGGCCCCGTCCGGTATTGGTCGAACAGGGATCGTTCACTTGGGGTCGGCTCATAGCGGCGGGACTGCTTGACCGTCGGCACCCGCAAGGGGCGCACGACGCGAAAGCCGACGAAGTAGGCGTCGGTGTGCCAGACGATGCTTTGGGGGATCTGCGGATCGCTTTGTTTCCACTTTGGGCTCGAGCGCGTGCGGGCGGCGCTGCGGAGTGTTTCCGGATCGTCGTCCCACGAACCGCCTCGCACCACGCGGGGGTAGATCGTTCGAGGCACGGCCACGGGGTTGTCGGCCGTGGTCTTCGCGAGCTGCTGGTAACGCCCGGGGATATACTGGTCGAGCACCCACTCTGAAACATTGCCGTGCATGTCGTAAAGACCCCAGGGATTGGGCCGCTTCGAGCCGACCCGGTGGTAACCGTCGTCGCAATTGTCCCAGTAGACGGCATACTCGTCCAACGCCTTGGGATCATCGCCGAAACTGTAGGCGGTGGTCGTTCCCGCACGGCACGCGTATTCCCATTCGGCCTCGGTCGGCAGCCGATAGTAGCGGCCCGTCTTGGCCGAGAGCCATTTGCAGTAGAGCTTGGCCGCATACTGCGTCACGTTGACCGCCGGACAGCCTTCACGCCCCATGCCCATCGTCGGGTCGGAGGAGGAGCAGGTACTCGCACAGGTCAGCGCGTCGGCCAGATCGTCCCATTGGGTCGGCTCCCGTTTCGCTCGCTTCCGACTAAAGTGATCCACGAAGTTGATCCAAAGGTCATACTCGTCCCATGTGACTTCGCATTTGCCCATCCAGAACGGATCGATACGCACGCGATGTTGCGGGCCTTCGTCGCTCTTGCGTTTGGGTTCGTCCGCCGGACTGCCCATCGTGAAGGTTCCGCCGGGGATGGGCACCACGTCGAACGTGACCTTCGTACCCGAGATGATCTCGCGGTACGGTTTCATCTCCTTTTCGGTCGCGGCGACGGAATCTCGCACCGGAAACGGCTCGGGCAGCCACTTGACCGTCGGCACGAAGAAAAGGCTCTGCGGCTTGCGAGGTTTGTTTGTGTCCTCGGCGAAACCGGCCGTCGTCGCGATCAGCGACAGGGAAAAGACCAACGCGAGTAAACCGGCCATGTGGAATTCTCCCGTATAGTAGCCATCTCGCTCCGCGAGATGTAGCCTTT
>JABMRP010000210.1 GCA_013202535.1 Planctomycetota bacterium | reverse complement strand
TCCCTGGAAACGATCCAGAGTTCTGGGGCCTTCTTGATTCGTTGGTAGTGTCCCACACAATAGATGTACCGCGGCGACAGAACCATGTCGTCCACAACCAGTTCGGTCGGGTCAGATCTCCAAAGCGGTTTCGTTGGATCTTTGTCGATCGAAATCAGGTGAAGCCACCCCTGGTTGGCCCATCCTTCGCCCTTGGGCTTGAAGGTATAGGCCACGGTCAGCGTGTCGTCAAAAGACAGTACTCGGGCATCAAGGCGTCTGCCAAACTTCTGCCGTTGAAAACCGTGCCAGTTGTCCTCGTTCGTGCGGGGGATGCTGTTGCCTTTGGTCAGCAAATCGTAAGAGATCCGCAGCTCTCTACCGCCTTGAATAGTCTGTATACCGAGAGCAACGTCACCCGGGTCATCGGCCTCAACGATCTCCCCGGTCTCGGGCCTGAAAGCCAGTCCACCTCCTCCATAGCTGACATAAGCTACGCCGCCCACAATCAGAACATCCGATGTCAGAGCCCATCTCGATTCCAGCTTCTCCCGACCTCCGATGTAACGTTCCTGAGAGACAGCGAGCAGCTTATAAACCAGCCTGCCGGATTTGGCGTCAAGACAATAGACCCAGCCGTCCCGAGCCGCGAAGAGGCACAATCCTCTGTAAAGGGTGGGCGGATAATCCACGCGGCTGCCCACGTGAAAGACCCACTTCTCTTTCCCGTCGGCGGCGTCAAGCGCCACGATGCGCTGCCCGTCAATATCCGAAACCACGACAAGCCCGTAAGCGGAAACCGCCTGCGTCAGCCCCGTGCGCTGGCCGCTCATCACGCCAAAGTTCTTTCCGCCCCACCCAACCGATGTTTCCCAAGCTTTCACGAACTGGGTACCGAGTTTCGTTTTGGTGAAGTTGCCGCCCGCGGGGTTTCCACGAAACGTGGGCCAGTCATCCGCCGTGGTCGCCTCGCCCGTTGTTGCCTTTGCGAACGTCTTGAGAATGTTGCCGCCCGGCCTCCCTTTCAAGGTCGCGTCAGCGGGGCCGACCGCGGCGATCGGGCCGCTCTTGCGGCTGGGAAAGTTGTAAACCAATCCGTTTCCGGAAGTCATCCCGAAGAAACATGCCGGATGCGGCATTCTTAACAGCGTTGTGGTGAGCGTCTTTTTGTTGATCCAAAGATCGTAATAGGCGATATAGTCGCCGAGTTGCAACTCGGGAAAACATCCGTGATAATCCCCCGCGTTTTCGAGCACACGGTCTTCGATCTCGACCTTGCCAGTGGCCAGGTCGAGCCGGGTGACCACAACCTCATCGTCGTAGCTCCGCTGCTGGTTGTGGCGATAGTACATCAGCAGCTTGTCGTCTACGGTCGTTAACCTTACTTTGCCGGCATCGAAATATCGCTCGTTCCCGGAGATGCGCACCTTCAGGGTGTAGGACCACAGCGCCGTGCCGTCAGCCGGATTGAGGACGGCGATCGGGCACTCTTCTTTTGTGGTGCCCTTCATGCGGATCAACAGGTAATCGCCGGCCTTCGACAACGAGCGAAACGGGCCGGCTAGATCGGGTAGGGGTTTCGTCCATATCTCCGAACCGTCGGCAAGCTTCTTCGCATATAGGTTGATGCCTTCCGAAAAGTAGATCTTCTCACCGATGATGCTTCCGTGCAGCGGCTGATACCTGTAGTAGGGGACCTTCCACAGGAACTCGCCTGTCTTCGTGGAGTGAACATTACCGCCGACAGAAAACAGGTCGTCACTGACGAGCGCGATCCGGGCTTCACGATGCACGTTCGGAACCACTTCGGAAAGGACTTCGCCTGTGACGCCGTCCAGCCGGAATACTTTGCCGTCGCCGGTCCTCACGAACAGGCGGCCATCACTGGTAACCGCCAGACCGTTGTAGCGGTTCCAGCCGCCGGGCGCCTCCCACGTCCAGAGGGTCCGGCCGTTATAGGCATCCCGCGCGAGAACCACGGCGGCGCTCTTGTTCAGATCGCCCTCGTCAAGTTCCATACGTTCCATGTAGAAGAGCGTGCCGTCACTCGTGGCGATGCCGGTGTAACCATTGGCGATCTGCGTGCGCGGACCGGCATGCCATTTCAGGGCAAGCGGTAGTTTCCAATTGACCGGCTCAAGCGGGCTACGCAGCGCCATTTCCCAGCCAGGGATTCTGACCGGTTCCATGCTCAGTTGTTTCGCATCCGCTGCGACACCTGGCGGCAATTTGCGGAACATGACCACGCCACGCGGCACGAGGATTCGATTGACGTCCGCCAAGCCCGCCCGACCCAGTGCGGCGGGGTCTTCCACAACGATGAGATTGAACAACTTGGAACTGTAATCGTCCGCGTCAAACGGCGCATTGCGCACTCCCAGTTGTTCGCGCCGGTCCCCCGCGGCGACCCTAATCCCCCACGTGTGAGCCTCGTCGTGATCTGGTTGAAGCACCTGCACATAAAGCGAACTTCTGTCCGCAAACGCCTCGGCAAGCGCAAGCGACTTCCCGCCCACTATCAGGCAAAGCCCGCCGGAGATGCCGGTCTGTTCCAGAATCGTCTGCGCGTCTGGTCCCGGAGACTGGGCGGCGGCCACGCTCTCGCCCGCATTCAGGCGGGAGAACGCGCAAAGCGCAATCATACACACAAACAACACCGTTGATTTCATCACCGACCTTCTTTGAGTCGAACAATCCAAACTCGGGCGAGTTCGGCTACGGCACTAATCTCTCGAACAGTCCCAATCACGCCGTGGAGCCAACATCACTCTTCAATAATGACCCTGAACCCCACGTTGTACACGGCTTGCCACGCGGGATAATCGCGGCGGTACGAGGCTGTGGCGCGTTTCGGCCGGTCTCGCCAGGATCCGCCGCGGACGGCCTTTCTTTCCGCGGCGTCCGGTTCGTTCCGGCCGTCCATATCGCAATAGGGATACGGCTGATACGTAGACCGTGTCCATTCTTGAACGTTTCCGTGCATGTCATACAGGCCCCAGGCATTGGGGCGATAGCTTCCAATCCGGGTCGTTACCAGGGCACCGTCGTCGGAAGTGTAAACTGCCGGCAAGTACGTCTCGGCGGGAGTGGGGTTTTCAGCGGGAGTGTTCGCGATGCCGCCTCGGGCCAGTTGCTTTGTTGTCACATCCGCCAAGTTCTCGAAGGCCGAGAAGTCAGCCGCTCTTTCACCATAAGACATGGCGTCCGCGCTTCCGGCTCGGCACGCCCATTCCCATTGAGCCTCCGTAGGCAGCGTGACCCTTTTCCCCGTTTTCCTGGAAAGCCACTCGCAGAACTCCATGGCTCTTTCCGACGACACGCGGATCACCGGGTTGTCCGGTTGACGAACGTCGTAACCGCGCCGGGGTTGATTCACCCACCAGGCATCGAGAAAACCGCTATCATGACGTTCATCGAAGACCTGGTACTGTTCGTTGGATACTTCCGTGGTCGCCATCCAGAACGGTTTGGGAATGGCTGCGACACGCGGGGGCAGTTCATCGAGTTCCCCGTCCCTGCTGCCCATGACAAAACGCCCCGCGGGAATCCTTACGAAGTTCATGCGAACCTGATCGGTCAGCGCAATCGTCATCCTCGCGTCCGCACCCTGTTTCGCTTTCGCGGCGCCGGAGTCAAAAGGCCAACCTTCAACGCTTACTTCTCCGACCGAACGTTCCGGTGGAACAGGTTCGACAAACGTCACGGGGACATACGCGTGAGTGACGGCCTCGACGTCCTCATCCACGCCTGCATACCGTTTCTTTAGTTCATATCGCCTCTGAACGCGATTGTCATCTCCACCCAGCTTGCCGGTGGACGCTTCCAGCCACGTGCCGTAGAAGGGAACGTTCAAATCGATCCATGTGACGAGCCGATCCCAGGCCTCGTTGTCCAAGTTCACTCCGTGGTGGTTCTTCTTGAGTATTTGAATCAGTTCCGATGTGTCCGCGTGAAACTCCAGCGGCGTCAGCGGGTGGTAGTCTCCTTCCAGTCCATTGCGCCGCACGTAGGGATGCAGAGCGGCGTACGACGTGGAAAAGAAGTTCGACTTACCGATTCTCACATATTTCTTTCTATCACCGGGGTCATAAGAGAAGTCCGGTATCGCTCGCTCTTCAGCATTGGCGCCCGAGTGGCAGCCGATGCAGTATTTGTCCAGGACCGGCTGCACTTCACGAATAAAGCTGAAACCCCGTTTCGGGCCATACCAAGGCTCCGGAATCGCCGGGCGTGTGCGGGAAGCGATGCTCCGCACGTTCGGCACCGCTTCGTTTTGATCCTCATGGCACCCGATGCAGGAAACGGTTTCCCCGGGCATGCCGACGAACCAACTCCGGAACAAGGCCATGGCCTTCCCTTGGGCGTCCAGCGGCTGCACGGAAATGGGGGTGTTCGCCGGCACGACGAAGGAAGCGGATCCGTCCTCATGGACGGGAACGGTTCCAATGATGCGACGCACATCCCAGCCGCCGTCGCAAGCGATCGAGTTAGCGCCAGCGCAGTCGCGGTACCCGTACTCGTACTGAAAAACGCGCAGCGACGAAACCGTTCCGCGTGGTACGCTCCGCAAGCCCTTGCCGACATAGACGTCCTGGATATATACGGTCGCCCGAGCCGAGTTGGCTGGTACGAGATGGGGGCGCAGGGGAGGCCGTTCGGTCTTGCGGATCGGAATCGGTTCGAGCAACATATGCCCGGGAATCTCTTGGATCGGAAGAATGTTGTCGAAGACGTCCACGAGATAGATGCCGACCGGTGCCGTGCCCGCGGTGAGTCTTGCGGATACCAGGAAGTACTTGTCGCTCAGAGGAAACGGATGGATGAACTTCGGCCAGGAGCCGTTGGATAAGCCGTCCACGATGACCGGTTCCACGGGCTCCCCATAGCCCGGGATTCGCTGGATGACTCCGCTGGTTTCAAAACGGCCCTTGGCCACGTCAAACACCGCCAGTTCTCCAAAGCGAGTGCTGCCGTGATGACCGGAAACGATGGCCGCGAACTTGGAACTGCTGCCCGGAATCGCCCGAGCGTACCACAGTCCGTTTGGCCAGTACGAGTTGCTTCCGTAGAACTCCACCTGATCGGTGCCGTCGGGATTCATGTGCATCAGCACGCGACTGAAATAGTGCGGCGTGTCCGTGTATTCCCAACGAAGATACAAGACGCGGCCGTTGGGCAGCAGGGAAGGATACCAATTGTGATCCTGGTCAAAGCACAATCGTCGTGCTTTGCTCCCGTCTTTCTCCATGACGTGCAGGTTCGCCACGTAGT
>JABMRP010000209.1 GCA_013202535.1 Planctomycetota bacterium | reverse complement strand
TGAGACAGATTGCCACAGTCAAGCGGTGGGATTGGAGGGCGGGTCTGTTCGTGTTGAGCGTTGGGATCGTGTTTTGGCCGTCGGCCGACGCGGTGGCCGGCGAGCTGGTCGGTGGCAACGTCGCTGGGGCGGGCCTGCGTGCGAGTTTGGAGCAGCTTGCAGAGGTCGACGACGATGCGGGGAAGGCGTTTGGCACGTCCGCCGCCACAACTTCCGGCTCGGTCTTGCAGCATGGCGACACGGTTCTCGTTGCCTATGAAGCGGCCGATGGCGACGTTGTCTCGCGCCAATTCGTCGAGAGCGCCTGGAGTCCGCCTGTCCCGGTCACGGCGAGCGCACCGCGACGCGACGGAGAACGATGGGATATGCCGAGTCTCGTGGCCGGGCCCGACGACTGTGTGTGGATTGCCTACCGCAGCGAAGTGCGACGACGGGTCTTCCTTCATCGCTGGTTGGGTGAGAGTTGGGGGCCACGTATTGACGGCCGGGGCATTTTTTGCGTCAGCCCGTCGGCAGACGGCAGTTTTGGCGAAGAGTTGAGGCCGATCAGCGGATTCGTCGTGGAAGGCTCGCGAGTTCGCGACGCCATCGAGATGCGGTTCACCAGCAGCGACGATCCACCGGTCGTCCGCATCGAGTCCATTCCGATGGTTGCCTTGAAGGCCGCCCCCGGTGAAGGCGCGATCTTCATCGATGCGCGTGACGTTGCTCGAACCAGTGGCCTGAGGTGGCAGGAGGAACAGCCCCTGAAGCACCCCAACAACCCGCTGCTCTCGCCGACGGACAACCCCGACGCGCCGGACGCGGTGCGGGTCTTCAACCGCGGCACGGTGCGGTGCGAGAAGGGCCGTTTCCGCATGTGGTACAGTGCCACCGGCACCGATTCGCCCATCAACCCCGGCCAACCGGTTGGCAATTGGCAGCGCTACATGCGTGTCTGTTACGCCGAGAGCGAAGACGGCATTCATTGGCAGCGCCCCGAACTGGGACTGGTCGAATTCAAAGGTTCGCTTCGCAACAACGTCCTGCCCGTCGTTCAGCGATGCCCGACCGTCATTCATGACCGGCACGAACCGGATCCTGACCGGCGGTACAAGTGCTTCGGCAACGCGGCGCGCATGACGCGGGAAGAGGGGCACCTGATGACCTCGACCGACGGCCTGCACTGGCGCTATCAGCCGTCGCCGCGCCGCTATCCCGGCACGCGCCCTTATTGGCCGTCGGAATTCCACAGCGTGTTTCGCGACGACCGCGAGCGCGACCCGGAACGGCTCTGGAAAGCCTACGGGCTGTATGCGACCGGCCCGACGCGACGAGCCTCGCAGCTTTCCACGAGCCCCGACGGTGTCCACTGGACCGGATACGCGGAGAATCCGATCGTCGATCCGCTGCAAGGGGTGAGTCCTTGCATTCACGACTTTCTGGTTTGGCCCGAGATGGGCCGCTACGTGGGCCTGTTGCAGGTGGGCGATGCGTTGCACAACTACGAGTGGGAGCTGATGGTCAGCCGCGACGGAGTGCATTTTTCGCGGGTCAGCGACGGTCGGCCTTTTCTCGGACGCGGCGAAGCGGGCAAGTGGGACCAGGGCGGTATCCAGGCGGCGATTCCCGTGCGTGTCGGCGACCAGTCGTGGTTCTACTACGGCGGACGGGAAAAGCCGTGGAGCACTTACCCGGGCGACCCGAACGAGATCTGGACCTTCAAGTCGCACTGCGGGCTGGCGACGATGGGCGTGGGGCGGTATGCCGGTTTTCGCGTCGCCGAGAAACCGCAACGCGGCATTCTCGACACGCGGCCAATCCACTGCGAATTCGACCGCGAGCTGACGTTGACCGTCAACTCGCTGGCCGATGCGCAAAGCCCGATCCGGGTAGCCGTCGTTGACGCCGCCACCGGCCAGCCGCTGGAAGGGTATTCACTGGATGCGTGCCGCGCCATCGAAGTGGACGGCGTTTCGCAGCCCGTCGGTTGGGCCGACCTCTCGCGAGTCAAACTCCAGCGCGATCGGCCGGTGCGGCTGCAATTCGAGCTGCGCGGTCGCCAGTCTCGACTCTACGGTTTCGCGTGGCAGCGAGACAAGGAACAGTAGCTCCCGGCGATGGGAACTTCAGCGGACGGGCGCCGAGACCGTCGAGAAGACGGTGAATGGGGGAACGGTGATCTCCAGCGCGCCGTCGGCTCGGAGTCGACCGTCCAAGGGCACGGGGGGATAGCGCCAGGGCGTGGGTGGCTTTTCGACATCGCTACTGTCCGCGGCCACACGGAGATCGGGCGAGACGAGCGTGGCCCGGGGGCCGGAGAAGCTCTTCCCCGCCGGGGGATGTACGATGAGCCCAACGGCTTTGGCTCTCGTGAGTCGATCGGTCGGGGGATCGACGTCGTAGTTTACGAGGTCGACGGCCACGGCGCCGTCTTGCTCGCGAAAGGCGAAAACGCCCACGGTTGCCGGGGCGTCGGTTTCGAGTTGCGCGGTCGTCTCCGCTAGGCCGTGCTCGATTGCCTCGTGGATGCGCAAGCGGCCGTCGAGTCGCTCGCCGTCGGCGACGTCTTCATAGTAGGTCTTTCCCGGGGATTCGGGGCAGAGGAAGCACGCGGTGTGGTGCGACGGACCGGAGGGAGGGCTCGCGTCGGCAACGCCGGGGATTCGTGCCGCGAGCGTGGTCTTGGGATCTCGATACCAGAGAAACCGTTCGATTCCATGGCGCGTGCCGGCCTCGCCGGAGATCACCAGGCGGCCGCCGCCATCGAGGTACGCCACGAGCGCGGCGATGGCTTCGTCGGAAAGACACGCGGCGCCGGGGAGCACCACGACCTTGAAGCGTTTCAGCCGGTCGAGGCGGAGTTGGTCGTCGAGCAGGACGTCCCACTGGAAGTGGAGATCGGTGAGTGCTTGGGCCCAGCCGAGGTAGTCGTGGAGCCGCTTTTCGGCGTCGAGCGTGAACACGGAAACTCCGGCCAGGAGCGATTGGCCGGGAAAGACCAGGGCAACGTCGGCCAGCGCGGTCCGGGATCCGTAGTAGGTGGAGAAGCTCTTGATGTAGCAGTTCACCCAGGCGGCGCTCTCGTCCGACCCCGGCGAGTAGCCCTCGCGGTATTGGTGGCTGTAGTCGAGCACGCCCTTGTTGGCCAGGCAATCCATGGCCATCACTTTGTGCAGGTTCTCATGC
>JABMRP010000208.1 GCA_013202535.1 Planctomycetota bacterium | reverse complement strand
CCTCGCCATAACCTTCCTGTGCATGCAGGTTCCCAAGGCTTGGGAGGTCCCGAACAAGTTTCTCATCCCCGATTACCCACAGTACTATGCCGAACATTGGCGACCGACGCACGAGACGGGCGAGTACCTCCGCCGCCACGCCGGGCCGGGAGAGCGCTTCATCAGCAGTCGGCACGAACGGGTGCTCTCCTATTTCAGCGGCGTGTACTCGATTCCGTTGGGCGGCGAGCGGGTGTTTGCTCCCTACGAGGAAAAGGACTTCAACCGGTGGCTGGACGGGGGAGTGCGGTTCGTCGTGATCATGACCGACTTGAGCCGAACCTATTACGCGAACGTTCTGACCTACGAGTATCTCGACGGCCGCAAAGACTTCGAGATCGTCCACGAGAACAGGAGGTATCGAATCTACGAGTATGTCCCCGGTCGTGCCGACGACGTGCGAATCGCGTCGCGAGCAGCGGATAGTCACGGGGGCGACACGGAGGCCGACACGGTCCAATGATTCACGTTTTCATCGGCACCAAGGCGCAGTTCATCAAGATGGCCCCGGTCATGGTGGAGATGCGCGCCCGGGACATCCCCTTTCGCTACGTCGATTCGGGTCAGCACGCCCAACTCACACAATCGTTGCGGCGCGTCTTCGGTCTCCCTGAACCGGACGTCTTCCTCCGCCGCCAAGAAGGCGATATTGTAACCATACCTTCCGCCGTCCATTGGTACTTCAAACATCTCTGGGCCAGCATGCTCCAGAAGAAATGGCTCAAGGAGAAAGTCTTTCCCGAGGGAGGCGTCTGCTTGATCCACGGAGACACGCTCAGCACACTGCTTGGCATGCAAATGGCTCGTGCGGCAGGACTTGACGTGGCGCACGTGGAGGCTGGCTTGCGGAGTTTCCGCATTTGGGACCCTTTCCCGGAGGAACTGATTCGCATCCGATGCATGCGACGGTCCCGGTTGCTTTTTGCACCATCGGACGAGGCGGCGGCTAATCTGACGAAGATGAAGGTGCGAGGGACGATTGTCAAGATTGGCGGCAACACGGTTGCCGATTCGCTGCGGCTGACCGATGACATGCCGAACAACGCACCTATTCCAGACGAACCTTTCGCTCTGGTAACCTGCCATCGCCTGGAGACCATTAGAAGAAAGGGACGCCTGGCCCAAGTCGTTGATCTGGTCAATCGTGTGGCCCGGCAGATCCACGTGATCTTCGTGATGCACAAGCCGACGCGGAAATCGCTCGCCCGATATGGTCTGGAAGCCCGGCTACACCCGAATGTCGAGCGCCTGGACATGCTCGACTATTGCGATTTTGTTGCCATGTTGAAAGCGGCGCGATTTGTCCTGGCGGACGGCGGCAGTATTCAGGAAGAATGCTCCTATCTGAACAAACCCTGTTTGATTATACGCAAGACAACCGAACGTGCCGACGGTCTCGGCCGAAACGCCGTGTTGTGGCAGTTCGACGACGCCGTGGCGGACCAGTTCCTCCAACGGAGTAGCTCCCATGAACCCAACGAACCGGGTGATCTTCCACGGCCTTCGTCGACGATCATTGATGCCTTGTTGGAAAGGGGGTATTGACCATGGGGCGGGAAAGTGTCGCCGTGCCGTTGGATCGCTCTCTTCACTTGTCGGAAAGGTGTAACATGAAGATACCGGCGGGAATCCCCAGAATCGACGACTACAAGACACTCTTGACGAGTGAGGACTTTGCGAGAATCGAGCAGTACTCCAATCGCTTTATCCAACTAAACCGCGATCGATTAACAGGATATGGACGAAAGTGGGTTGCGGATTCTCTGCATCAATGGAGCCGCCAGTGGGAGTACCCGTTCGTTTTCCAACAAGTCGAAGCACTTGTGTCGCGTACAAGCCCCCGGAGACTGAGGGTTCTCGATGCCGGGTCGGGTGTGTCCTTCTTTCCGTACTTCTTGACATCCACGTGGGATGCTCTGGAGGTGACTTGCATGGACCACGACAAATCTTTGGCGGGCGTTTATTCGCAGATCGACGGCAACTTGGATGAATCGGTGGATTTCGTTCCAGGTGACCTCCGACGCACGCCGTTTCCCGACGGCCATTTTCAGGTCATTTATTGTATTTCCGTCCTGGAACACATCGGAGAATATGAAAGAGTCATCGAGGAATTTCAAAGGCTTCTTAGCCCGGGTGGCCTTCTGGTTGTCACATTCGACATAAGTATTGACGGAAGCGCGGATATCAGGCCAAAGGAAGCGCAGCATCTGCTGAATAGCCTACGCAAGGCTTTTCCCGTTGTCACCCAAACGCCGGATGATACGCTATTGGACGCTATCCGCGATTCCGACATTCTGACAACGCAGTACATCGCCGGAGTTGATAAGCACCTCTTGCCCTGGAAAAGCCCCCTGGTAAGCGTGTTGAGTTGCCTTCGCAACCGACGAATACCGAGACGGTGGGGCTATAAGAACTTAACGTGCTCTTGCCACGCGTTGGCGAAAGAGCCATGCGATGGTTCGGAAACGCTTGAAGCCGACGGCAACGTTTAGACACGCAAGAAGGAAGACACAACGTGCGTCGCTGCCCGGCGCATGGCAAGAGATTTCGGATATCACCAAACACCAACCAGAGCAACCCCAACCCGTGGATTCCAAACCCGCCAAGCCGAATACCAACAGACGGCGACGTCTGCGAACCGCGGCGCTGACCGCGCTGGCGATGGTTGCCCTGGCGGGGCTTGGCGTGTACCTTGGCGTCCACGGCGCTGAAGTGCGGCAACTTCTGACCGCCAACCCCAAGCTGCTTCTCGGCGCACTGGCCGTCTGTGTGCTGCGGCTGTAT
>JABMRP010000207.1 GCA_013202535.1 Planctomycetota bacterium | reverse complement strand
GGATCCCAGAGCCTCAACGGCCGCCCGGCGGACTTTCGCATCCTCATCCTTGTCTTTCAACGCCTTCACCAAAATCGGTACTGCCTCCGTGACCGCGGGCTGGATGATTCCCAGGAATCGGGCGGCCTCGGAACGTATTTCTGGGTTCCCGTTTCGAAGTGCTGCGATGAGGGTCGAAATCGCGGGCTTGGTGGGCCGTCCCATGTTTGCCAGGGCACAGGCGGCCGAGAAGCGCACACGGGGGGTCTTATCCTCCAGCGCTCTTATCAGGGCAGGCGCCACCTGCTCGGCCGACGAACGAGAGCCGACCATTAGTGTATGGGTGGCCGCAAGGCGCACATCCGAGTCCACGTCTTGGAGTGCCTCAATCAGGGCGGGCACAGCCTCCTTGGGCGCCCCGCCGGTCCGCCACAGTGCTGAGGCGGCCGAAGATCGCACATGCGGATCGTCATTTCCGAGAGCCTTGATCAAGGCCGGCACGGCTTCTGGACCGATTTCGCTCAGGGCGTGGCCAGCCGAGGAGCGTACTTTCGCCTCCTTGTTATCCAGCAATTCGATCAGGGCCGGGATCGCGTGAGGGCCGACCTCTTTCAAGGCCCATCTTGCCCTCCAACGCACTTCCGAGCTATCGTCGTACATCGCCTCGGCCAGAGCCGGTATCGCTTCCCTAGCGGATCCTTCCATGTGCCTCAGGCTTTCGGCCGCTTGGCAACGCACGTCGGTGTCATCGGCTTTCAATGCCTTTATCAGAACCGGTATCGCTTGTGGGCCGATATCGCTTAGGGCACGAAACGCAGCCTCGGTCACCTCCGGGTCGGTGTCATCCAGCGCCTTCGCCAGTGCCGGTATCACGTCCTTGGCCGACGAGCCCTTCCAGCCAATCGAACCCAACGCCCAAGTCGCCGAAGCGCGTGTATCCCTATCTTCGTCTTCCTCCAGCACCCTCACCAAGGCCGGAATCGCGTCCTTGGCTTCCGGCCCCATGAACCCTAGGATCCAAGCTGCATCCGAGCGAACCGTCGAGTCTTCATCTTGCAGCACTCTTACCAGGACCGGTATCGCTTGCATGGCCGTCGAGCCCATCTCTCCCAGTGTCAGGCCGACTTTCACGCGCACATCCGGGTCCTTGTCTCGAAGTGTGCGTCCCAGGGCCGGGATTGCCTTACTGGCTCCCCGCCTCCAACCCCAGAGCATCTTTGCAGCCGCCGAACGAACTCGCGGATCCTCGTCTTCCAGGGCTTTGACGAGAGCCGGGATCGTGAGATGGTCTGCCGAGCCGAATTCGGCCAGCGAGCGGACGGCTTCTGCTCGGGACTCGGCGTCGGCATCCGCCAGTTGGCGCAGCCAGCCGTCGACCGTCTTTCCTTGGTAGGTGTTTTCCCGAGCGGCGGGACGCTCTTGCTGGGCGGGGCAAGTCGTTCCGTTTCCCAGCCACAGAATGGCAACACCCAGCGGTACGGCGAGAAGTCTCATGATCGGACCCCCTTCGTCGCGAGATGACGTTTCGGACAGTCCTGTTCCACTCGCTCGGAATACAATCAGTCTACCTTCCGGCCAGCGGCCTTGCCAGCCGCAGGGGAAGTGGCCGGCTTCGTAGACGGTGAGAAGCTCGAAGAAGAATGCCGAGTGGTGCGTGTCGGAATAGGCTGGCCGTCCTGGCACGTACGACTCCTTTTGGGTAGAGCCGATCCGGCGGCCGCGGCAACGTTCTTGCACGAATAGGCGTCAGGCGATACGATGATTGCGCCGCTCGGCCTGGTAAATCAACGCCCCGTCAGGAGCCCGTGGTATGAACTCGCTTCAACGAATCGTCGCCGCCATGGAACGCCGTCAGCCGGACCGCGTGCCGCTGTTGGAGTGCGTGATCGACGAACGGGTGATGGACGCCATGTTGCCCGGCTGCGATTATTTCCAGTTCAACGAGTGGCTGGGCATGGACAACGTCAGCCAGAACCGCAGCTCCTGGAGCCGCGACAACGTCGAGTTTATCGACGAGGAGAAGGGCCTGTTTCGCGATAAATGGGGGGTCATTCGCGCGTTTGGGACCGAGAGCACGCCGGCGCCGATCGAGGGACCCATCAAACGGCCCGAGGATCTGAAGACCTACCAGCCGCCCGACCCGACGGCCGACGATGTGTTGGGTGGGATCCCCGAGATCGTGGCCCGGTACAAGGGCACCAAGGCGGTGACGGCCATCTGCCGCGATTCGTTTTTCAACCCGGCTTTTCTGCGCGGCACGTCGCAGTTTCTCATGGACATGATCGAACGGCCCAAGTTCGTGCATGAGTTGATCGACGTGGCCCTGAGCTACGACATCCCGGCCATGCAGCGGATGGTGGCCGCGGGCGTCGACGTGGTTGTGTTCGGCGACGACTACGCCGATAAGAACTCGACGCTCATGTCGCCGAAACATTTCAAGGAATTTGTCCTGCCGGGGTTGAAACGCTGCGTCGACGCCGCCCACGAGGCGGGGGCTTACGTGATGAAACATACCGACGGCAATATCATGGCGGTGATCGACATGATCATCGACACGGGCATCGACGCCCTGAACCCGCTGGAGCCGGCGGCCGGCATGGACATCGGCCTGATCAAAGAGAAATACGGCGACCGCATCGCCCTGGTCGGCAACATCGACTGCGGCTATCTGCTCAGCCAGGCGCCGGTCGAGGAAGTCCGCGAGGTGACCCGCCGCACGATCGAACTCGCGGCCCCCGGCGGCGGTTATTGCTTGTCGAGTTCCAACAGCATCCATTCGTCGGTGAAGCCGGAGAATTTTCTGGCTTGTATTGAAACGCTGCGGGAGTGTGGGACGTATCCGGTGGGCGGGTAGGAGGCTCCTCGGGTGAGGGCTGCTTGCACGGGGG
Source organism: Planctomycetota bacterium (assembly GCA_013202535.1). Classification (GTDB taxonomy): domain Bacteria; phylum Planctomycetota; class Planctomycetia; order Pirellulales; family Thermoguttaceae; genus JABMRP01. The sequence goes on along the minus strand of JABMRP010000207.1, from coordinate 1,058 downwards.
TTGACACACTCTCGCGGGCATGGTAGACATGAAGCGTTCATGTCTCACAACCGTCACCGGAGCGACTCATGCTAAAACCCCAATGGAACGCTGTCGTTTGCTGGATCTTTGTTTGTGGTCTGACTTTGGGCGGGTGCTCGGGATCGACAGACGATTCATCGTCGTCCGATCCGCTGCAAGAGTCTCCCGAGAAGACGCCAGCCTCTCCTGAGAAGACGCCAGCCTCTCCCGAGAAGACGCCAGCCTCTCCCGAGAAGACGTCGCTCCCGTCGGCGGCAGAGGAAGCGCCCGCTGAAGCCGACGCCATCGAGTGCGGTGCTTGGATGTTTCGGGTCCTTGCAGTGGAAACCGTCGACTCTTTCGTGGACGATTCACGGAAAATGACGACGGGCAACGTGACCACCATTCGTCCGAAAGCGCCTGACCACCGGCTCGCTGTGATCAAGGTCTCGATCGAGCCGTTGCGGTCCTACACCTCGGAGGAAAAGGCGCTGGTCGAGGGAAACTCCGCCGGCAAAGCGGGTATGAACTTCGCTGCCATCTATGACTCCGAAATGGTCGTGGGCAGCCCCTGTTTCCACTTGGCCTACGGAGCCGAAGAAGGCGCCACGGTCGATCTGGTCCTGACCCAATGTGACTTGATGCTGGCCGACGAGGGGAGCGTCGGAGGAATCAGCGTCGGCCAAAATATCGGCCTTTTCTTTGCCAAGGATGATCCGATCGTCGGGCGGCTCGTTTTCCACTACCCCACCCGAGAGAAGACGATTCTGCTCTCGTTCCTGCCCAACTTCGCCGGAAAGGAAACGAAGGTTGCCCGCATCGGTCTGGCGGCCGATGGCACGATGGCAAACGTGCGGTACGGCAGCATCGCCGAGATGACCAAGGCGGACCGCTGACCGAACGGTCGGGCCTGGGAAGGTGATGTCCGGGACGCAAAGCGTCCGGCCGTGCGTTACGACGCGGAAGCGTCGTAACGAGAGGTATGCTCCAATCCGAGAGAAGCCGGCGCCTTCGGCTGGGCGTTAAACGATCTGTTGGCTGTGGCTAGCCGGGGCCAG
>JABMRP010000206.1 GCA_013202535.1 Planctomycetota bacterium | reverse complement strand
TTCGGGTTGGCGCGAACCTTCGCAGCGACTTCCTGGGCGATGCGACGCACTTCGTCGAGGTGTTCGCCGGACACGCGGAACTGGCCCGATCGATGATCACGCCGATCGCCCTGGGCGAACAACTCTACTCGGTCGACTCGTTCCGCCAGTTCATCACGGCCGGCGCCGTCCATTTTGTCCAACCCGACGCCACCCGCCTCGGCGGCATCACCCCCTGCTGGCAAGTCGCCGAGCTGGCCGCCGCTCATCGCCTCCCTCTCACACCCCACGCCGGCGACATGATGCAAATCCACCTCAACATCGCCATCGCCCATTCCGGCTGCCAGCTCATGGAATACATCCCCTGGCTCCGCGATTGCTTCGAGGAGCCGGTAACCGTCGAGGGCGGCGATTACAAGATCCCCCAAAACCCCGGCGCGGGGACGACCTTCAAAGCGGACGTGCTGGAGCGATTTGCCGTGGAGTAGATGAGCCGGCAATCCCCATCCCATCTTCAGCCCTTTGCCACGAGGAGTTGAAAGAACCGTTCTTTCTGTTCGTCCGAAGGTTCCATGGGCGTTGCGTCCATTCTGTTTCCATTAGCCCGGATTACAGCAATGGTTGGATTCTCCCGTTGCCCGGCGTCGTAGCGCATACCGTTGAATCGCCCCCCGGCAGAGCCGGGGGCTGAGGGGGGGATTCATCTGAACTCTTACGGGTTCAGCTACGTTACAACGTCCAGCCTTCGCGATACTTGCGGCGGATGAACTGATCGGCCTCGGGCGCGTTGGTCGCTTTGAGGTTCTTCGCGTCCCACTGGAGCTTCTTGCCGGTGCGATAGGCGACGTTGCCCAGCAGGTTGTGCTCGATCAGCTTGCCGGAGTAGTCGAAGTTGCAGAGCGTCGGCTCGCCCGTCTTGCAGGCGTGGATCCACTCGCCGTGATGGCCCAGCGACTTGGGGATGAACGGCTCGGGACGCTGAAAGTCCTTGAACTTGTCTTCCGGCAGGAGGATATGCTTGCCGTAGTCGGCCAGCAGGATGCCCTTGTCGCCGACGAATTTTACGCCCAGGCCCCACTTCGAGAGGTCGTGGCCCGGGGGCGACTCGGGCCGCTGGATGCCGTCGTACCACTTCAGCGTGCAGGGCGGCATGTCGCCCCGCGCGGGATGTTCCCAGGTGATGACCATCCACTTGGCGTTGGTATGCGGCGAGGCTTTCGCGGGTTCGCAATGGGTATCGCAGGACGTCGGGTCGCGGAGCTTCAACGCCCAGAAGGCCAGGTCGATGACGTGGCTGCCCATGTCGCCCAGCGTGCCGTTGCCGAAATCCCACCAGCGGTTCCAGACGAGATTACCCGGCATGTATCGCTTGTTGTACGGCCGAAACGGCGCGGGACCCAGCCAGAGGTCCCAGTGCAAGGTCGGCGGCACCGGATCTTCGCCCTCGGGCAGACCGCCGCCGGGTCCGTGGCGACCGCACCAGCAATGGGCCTCGCTCACCTTGCCGATGGCGCCCGACTGGATCAGTTCGACCACGCGCCGATAATTGTCGGTGGCGTGGATTTGCGTGCCCATCTGCGTGGCCACTTTGTCCTTGTTCTCAAGGTAGACCTCTTGCACCGTCCTCGCTTCGTGGACCGAATGGGCCAGCGGTTTTTCGCAGTAGACGCTCAGGCCCCGCCGCATGGCCCAACAACTGGCCAGGGCGTGGACCTGATCGGCCGTGCTGACGGTCACCGCGTCGAGGTCCTTCTGCTCGACGGCCTCGCGCCAGTCGATGTACGTCTTGGCCTTGGGAAAGCGCTTGGCGGCGCCGCCGAGCTTGTTTTCGTCGATGTCGCACAGGGCGACGACGTTCTCGCGACTGACACCGCCCAGGTTGGCCCCGCCGCGACCGGCGACGCCGATGACGCCCACGTTCAGCTTCTCGTTGGGCGAGTCGCTCTGGGCTGCCGCCACACCGCCGGCCGCCCAATAACCGGCCGCGGTCAGGCCCGTGGTTTGCAGAAACTGGCGACGACTGGTACGCATGATCATGAGCAATCTCCTGTGTGGGAGCGGGGTGGGTGAATGCGGGGGAGCAGGCATCGAAGCCTTTGCACACCCAGGATAGTCAATCGCAAGGGCAGCGGCAAGTTTCTCAGTCCAAGCTCGCCGGTTGCACCCGGCGGGTCGGGAGGCGACGGAGTGGACCATAGTAACCCGAAGCGTAAGCGAGGGACGACCAACAGGTTCCCTCGCTTACGCTTCGGGTTACCATGACTTGCCTTCAGGGTCTTTGCCGAACCCCCCGCAAGTGGCATTCGGGCGATTGATCTTCGCGCCGGCCGGTGCTCCTGGTAAATAGGGCCCCGCCAACAAACCGGATCATTGGTGAGAGGAATACGATATGTCCGCGAGATTCCCGAAAACCGCTCGTGCGGCGATGATTGCCGCGGTGGCGCTGGTGTCGATAGCCGCGGGGTCCGGTTGTTTGGGGCCCGACAAGGTGGTGATTGATCCGAGTCACGACGCGCGAATGCTGATGATGACCGGCGATTACGAGGCGGCCATCGCCACGCTGGATGACGTGATCCGCGAGAACCCCGGGGACGCCGAAGCTTATGCCGAGCGGGGCCAGGCACACGTCGAGCAGGGCGACCTCGACGGGGCGATTGCCGACTTCGGCGCGTCGATCCGCCTGGAACCCGGCGCCACGACGTATCTCAGCCGCGCCTTGGCCTATCAGCAGAAAGGCGAGTTGGACCGCGCGATCACCGATTGCACGGCCGCTTTGGATCGCAACCCCGACTACGCCTCCGCGCTGCGCACCCGCGCCGACCTCTACAGCCAACAAGCCAAGCCCGACCAAGCCGCCGCCGACATGGCCGCGCTCGAAGGGCTGGATAAGAAGGTGCGGTGAGGGGGCATGGCTTACGGCGCCGACGTTGTGGTTGTCGTTCCTTCTTTCAGTCTGTACAGCCAGTCCGCACAGCGTCCGAGAGTCCAAGTTGAGAGACTTGAGAACCGCCGCAAAGCGCGGCACGCACTTCGGGAAACCCGAAGAAGACTCGCAAGAGGTTGTCCATCGAACGAGATTGGATTTGCACTTCACAGAGCCAGCGAGAAAGCGTTGCTTCGGCGATACCCAAACACTTCGCCAAATCCTTTTGCGACATCCCGACTCGTTTGATCGCCTCGCGAATCTGAGCGGGTGTTAGCAGATTTAAGTGCTCGCGCAGGGCGTCGGTGACCTGGGCGTCTACCTTCTCGGTGAAGACTTCCTCACCGCACGCTCGGCATACGGGAAGTTCAAGATCGGGAATCGTGAACTTGTGCAAACGCCCGTCGTGCCGAACTTCGGCATCGTAGCTCGTCTTGGCCAGCGCAACTTCCCGTTGGCCGCACTGACGGCATCGCCACGGAAACGGCCGCTGGGCACTTCGTGGACGTTTCACGGACTTCCTTTCGACGATTGCCGGGCACCGTTGTTTCATGTTGCCATGTATCGACATTATGGGCCAGGGAATTGATGTATGTCAATTGCATCGGCTCTGGTCTGTCGTTTGACCGAATACGACACCCCCATATGACCCATTGACGACTAGCCTAATCGAGTCAGTGTTTGCTCTTGCTCACCCTTACCCCAGCGGCCTATAGTGCGGGTATGTCTGAGGGATCGGAGTCACAACTTGAACCGTCGCAGCCGGAGGGGATTTCGCTCGATGAATTGAGCGAGGCGTTTGCTCGGGCGATGGGCGGGCGCGCTGAGGCGCCGCCGGCGGAGGATGTCCAACCGGCCGAGAAGGTCCAACCGGCCGAGGATGGCCGGGCGGTCGAAGACGCGGACGCGGTCGAGGAGTCGGATGAGATTGATGCGTGTGGCATCAGCCCGCGGAGTATTTTGGAAGCGATGCTCTTTGTGGGCGATCCGAAGAATCTGCCGCTGACCGGCCCCACGGCGGCGGCCGTGATGAGGGACGTGGAGCCGGAGGAAATCGTTGCGCTGACGGCCGAGTTGAACGAGCGTTATCGAGAGAACGGTTGCCCCTATGAGGTGGTGAGCGAGGGGGCCGGATTCCGCTTGAAATTGCGGCGTTCTTTCGACAATCTGTTGGAAAAGTTCCACGGCCGAATCCGCGAGGCGAAGCTGTCGCAGGCGGCGATCGACGTGATCGCCGTGGTGGCCTACCAGCAGGGAATCTCGGCCGAGCGCGTGGCCCAACTGCGCGGACGTCCCAGCGGTCATGTCCTGGGGCAATTGGTGCGCCGGCAACTGCTGCGTATCGAGCGGACCGAGGACAAGTCGCGGTCGGCCCGATACTTCACCACCGCCCGGTTCCTGCAGCTCTTCGCGCTGACTGGCCTGGAGGATATGCCGCAATGCGAGGAGTTACCCCAACCCACCACGTCGTAAACCCGTTCGATATAGGGGCAACGGTTCCCCCGCAAGGGCCTGGTCACCGAAAAAGTGTTATTGTAAAGTGTTTTATGGCAATGACTTAGATGTTTCCATCAAGAAAAGGCGCTGACGCTCCGAATTGACGTTGGTACAATTGAGGTTTCCGCTTCCGTGATACCATGGACTTGTGGCTGCCCGCCACAACAGGAGCAAAACCAACACGCATGATCTAGACGCCGGGTCTGCCGGCAAGTGTTCGGTTTCATTGCTATCACTCTCCCCCGCCAAGTGACACGATTGAGTGTCGGTATGCCCACACCGCGATCGCTCACCGAGTTACGTTCGGCCAGCCCTCAGGTTGTGCCCTCGCTTCTGGCGTGCGATTTCGGTCGCGTGCGGGAGGAGATCGCGGCCGTCGAGGCGGCCGGGGCTCAGGCTTTGCACCTGGACATCATGGACGGGCATTTCGTGCCCAACCTGAGTTTCGGTGTTCCGGTGGTCCAGGCCGTACGGCGAGCCACGTGCCTCGTGCTGGACGTCCACCTGATGCTCAGCGACCCGGCCCCTTGGATCGACGTGTTCCGCGATGCCGGAGCCGATTCGATCACCTTTCATATCGAGGTGGTTCCCGAGGCGGGACCGCTTCTGGAGGTGATTCGCGGCACGGGAGCCGCGGCCGGGTTGGCGCTGAATCCGGCCACGCCCGTCTCGGCCGTCGAGCCGTACTTGTCCGGGTGCGATCTGGTATTGGCGATGAGCGTGATGCCCGGTTTTGGCGGCCAGGAGTTCGATCCGGTGGCCCTCTCAAAGCTACGTCAACTTCGGCAGTCGGCCGGGCCGGACCTCTTATTGTCGGTCGACGGCGGCATCAACCTGACAACGATCGGCTGTTGTGCGGATGCGGGAGCCAACATGCTGGTGACCGGATCCGCCCTGTTTTCGCAAGACGATTACCGTCGCGGGATCGTCGAATTAACCCAAGCGGCAATTTCCCACGCAAGCCCTCAGGTTCCTCCATGCTCCAAGTCGTCCTAATTTGCCCTGGCTGTACCGACTATGTTCACCAGGGGCGCATCCAGGGAACGCTCGACGTTCCGCTGAACGACGAGGGCAGTTCGGAGGTTGCCCGGGTGATCGACGACCTCCGATCGCAGCGGATCGAGGTCGTCTATGCTCCTTCGTGCCAGCCCACTTGGGAGACGGCCGAGGCGTTGGCCAAGGCCTTGGATGTCAAGCTGAAGAAACTCGACCGGATGCGGAACCTGGATCACGGCCTGTGGCAGGGAAAGCGCATCGACGACGTGCGGCGGACTCAGCCGAAAGTCTATCGCCAGTGGCAGGAGCAGCCGGAAAACGTCTGCCCGCCCGGCGGAGAGATGGTACGCGACGCGGAGGAACGGGTGCAGGCGGCGCTGACCAAACTGTTCCGCCGACACAAGGACGGCACGATCGCGCTGGTGGTCCCCGAGCCGCTGGCCAGTCTGGTGCGCCGCTGTCTGGCAAGGAACGAGTTGGGCGATCTGTGGAAGGCTTCGTCGCATCACGGCACCTGGGAGGTTTTCGAGGTCGAACCGAACGAACCGATTCCGAGCCACTAACGCACCCCGGCGGCCGGCCATTTCGCCGGGGGCGCCGCCTCGATTCACAGCGAGGAAAATCGCAACGAGGAAAACTCCATGACCCCGAGCAAGACCGATTCGAGCGCTTGGCGGAAAACGATGACGCGACCAAAACGCGGCGTGCCCGAGGGGCTTTGGAGACGGTGTCCCGGATGCCAGGCGACCATTTTCCGCAAGGAAGCCGACCGGCGGCTGGGGGTCTGTCCGGAGTGCGATTACCACTGGCACGTGTCGGCCGCGCGGCGGATCGAGCAGGTGCTCGACGAAGGAACCTTCGAGGAGTGGGACGCCGAACTGGAGCCGACCGACCCCATCGAGTTTGTCGACCGCATCCCCTACCACGAGCGGCTCGTCGCCGAACAGGCACGCACCGGGCTTCGCGACGCGGCGATCGTCGGCAGCGGGATGATTCGCGCGCGGCGGGTCGCTTTCGGAGTGACCGATTCGTCGTTCATCATGGGGAGCATGGGTTCGGTGGTCGGCGAGAAACTAACGCGGACCATCGAACGGGCGACCGAGCAGCAACTGCCCTTGATCATCATCTCCGGCTCCGGGGGCGGTGCCCGTATGCATGAAGGGATTCTTTCCCTGATGCAGATGGCCAAAGTTTCGGCCGCCCTGGCCCGATTCGATCAGGCCGGTGGGCTGTTTATTTCCGTGCTGACCAACCCGACCATGGGGGGCGTCGCCGCCAGCTTTGCCTCGCTGGGCGACGTCGTCTTCGCCGAACCCAAGGCACTGATCGGGTTTGCCGGCCCGCGAACCATTAAGGCGACCATTCGAATCGAACTGCCCAAAGGGTTCCAGACCAGCGAGTTTCTCCTGGAACACGGTTTCATCGATCGCATCGTCCGCCGTAGTGACCTCAAGAGCGAAATTGCCCGTACCATCGACTATTGCGGGAAATAGCGTAAGGCACAACATCATGGGATTCCTCGACGGGCTGAAATCTTTCTTCTCCAGCGGGCGGCTCAACGTGCAGGCTCGATTCGAGTTGCTGCGCGAAGCGATCTCGGGAACGATGTCGAAGTTCTACATGGCCCGCGACCGGGAAACCGACGAGATCATCGGGTTGAAAATCCTCGATCGGAAAAAGACGGAGGCGTTCGAGGCTCGGTTCGTTGGCACCTCGAAACCGACCGAAGGGGAAATGGCCGTCCATTTCCAGCATCCTTACATCGTCGACACCTACGAGCACGGACGTACGACCGACGGATCGCAATATCTGGTGATGGAGTTTCTCTACGGCGCCGGAATGAATTCGCTGTTGGTCGGCAAAGACGAGCTTCTCGATGGGCGTCGTGTGACCTATATCCGCCAAATGGCCGAAGCCCTGGCCGAAGTCCACGCCCTGGGTTTCATCCACCGAGACGTCTGCCCGCGAAACGTGCTGCTGACCGGCGACGGCGAAATCGCCAAGCTGACCGATTTTGGCTTGACGGTGCCCGCCACGCCGCTGTTCATGCAACCGGGAAACCGAACCGGCACCCCCAACTACATGGCCCCCGAACTGGTCCACCGGAAGCCGACCAACCAAGGCCTGGACGTCTTCTCCTTCGGTGTGACGGCCTACGCGATCTGCACCTTCGA
>JABMRP010000205.1 GCA_013202535.1 Planctomycetota bacterium | reverse complement strand
CTCCAGCAACAGTGGCCGGCCTCGCAGCGCCATCGTACAATCTCATCCGAACTCATCACTGTCACAATTTGCAATAGCCAATGGCCAATTTGCAATCTTCTTCTTCGCTTCGCGATATCCTCTTCCTCGCAGCGCGCTCGCGTCCCTGTAAGTTCCGTTGGGGTGCGAGCTTAGCCCGCGGGGGGCCTACTGGATGAACGTCTCGTCTTCTTCGTCGTTGTGGATGGTCAGCTCGTTGGCGTCTTCCAGCCGGCGAATGATGTCGACGATCTGCTGCTGCACCTGTTCGACGTTGGAGAGCCGAACGGGGCCCAGGTAGTCCATTTCCTCGCTGAGCATTTCCGAGGCCCGTTTCGACATATTGTTGAGAATCTTCTCCTTGAGATCCTCGCTGGCCCCCTTCAAGGCCATCGCCCACTGCGATGTCTCCACGTTCTTGAGCACCGATTGCACGTCGCGGTCGCTGAACTTGTTGATGTCCTCGAAGACGAACATCAGCCGGCGGATTTCCTCGACCAGATCGGGATCTTCCTGGGCGAGATTCTCCAGCAAGCTTCGCTCCGTTCCCCGATCGGTCACATTGAGAATCTCGGCCACGTTTTCCACGCCGCCGGACTTCTCGAATTGCTGGCTCATCACGCTGGACATGCGGTTCTCCAACCCCTTTTCCACCTCGTTGATGATCTCCGGGCTGGTTTGTCCCATGGTGGCCAATCGCCGAACGACCGATATCTGGCGCTCGGGAGGCAGGCCGCTGATCACGCCCGCCGCATGGGACGGGGGCAGATGGGCAAGGATCAGCGCGATGGTCTGCGGGTGTTCGTCGACGATGAAGGTGAGCAGGTTCTGGCTGTCGATCTTCTGGAGAAACCCGAACGGCAGGGCGTCGATCGACTGCCGAACGTTGTCCAGCGTGCTCCCGGCTTTCTTGCCCAAGGCCTGCTCGACCAGCGATCGGGCGACATCGAGCCCCCCCGTGCGAGTGGACAGCGAGTTCGGGTTGGCCGAGGCGAAATCGCCGATGACCATTTCCTGCTCGTCGCCCGCCACATTACCCAGCGTGGCAATCTCGATGGAGACGGTCTCGACCTGCTTCGGATCAAGCTTGGCCATCAACTGGGCCGCTTGACTTTCCTCGAGGCTCATCAACAGAATGGCCGCTTTGCGAATATCCGAGATGGCCATGATGACGATCTCCCGAACCCGGGGGCGAAGGTCACTGCGCTACGCAGCTTGTGTATTTTGACGGAATCGTCGCGCGCGGAGGGCGCGATGCCGATGAGACAACAACGTGATCCGATTATCGGCACCCAAGTCGTGTCCACTTGAGCAAACGATCCGCCAGACGCGCTTGAACTCGTGTCGCCGCAGGTCATGCAACCCCAGGGATGCCTGTTTGTCCCGTCGTGTTGTCGGGTCAAGTCGCGGACGGTTCCAGGACACTGGCCAACCCGACTTCCAGCGCAAAATCTCCCCACTCGGTCGTGAAATGGACCGTGATCGGCCTGACGTTGGAGGGGAAGCGGATTTCGTGCTCGCAGCCGGCGATCACACTGGGAAGACTCAGCGAGAGTTTGTATTCTTCCAACTCGGCCTTTGCGCCGCCGGCCACCATGTTGGTTAGTTCGCCCACGGCGTCGACCACTTCGTCGCTGATTTCGGTCGTCTCAGTCAGCAGTAGGGACGATGTGGCGCGCAAGGCCACCGTCTCGGAAAGGCTCAGCACGACGGTTCCGATCGCCTTGCCCGACAGCCCGATCACGCCGCTGATCGGATACTTCGGAAAGGCTTCCGCCTTCAAGGCGACATCACCCCGGGTGACTTCCACGCCCAGCATGGTATGGAACGCGTTGGCAACCGACCGGATAAACGGATTGATGTATTCGGCACGCATCGAGGTGATCCACTCGCGGGAAATAACCGGTTGATCTGTCCCAGGGACGAAATAGCGGGGCCGGCTGGCTGCCAACCGGCCGATCCATCCTACCAAGCGTAGGTTTCCTTCCGGCAACGTCAAACGGTGTGGCGACAAAGGCTTGTGGGCACCCGAAATGCCGGGTCCGGTGATGCCGGTTTGAACGATCCGGGCGGTTGCACCGGGTAGCTGCGGTCGCCAGACCGTGGTCTGAGCCGAATCCCACCGTCTGGCGACAGTAGCTACGGTTGCCATTGATAGTGGGCCGATAGGCCCGGAGATTCCTCGACTTCGACATCCAGACGCCGGGGCCGAAGACCGAACCGGCGATCGAGTTGCGCAAGCAACGCCTCGGCCAGATGCTGGGCCAGCAGTTCGGCCGTCGTGTTGGCCAACGGCAACAGCGTGCAATCGGATCGCGGAAAAACCCAACGGCGCTGTCCGTACACCACTTCGACCTCCGCGTCGCCATCGGCCACGCGAATCAACGGATGCGCCGTCGGCAGCAGCACGCGGTGGTCCCATGGGGCGAGGAGCCCCCAAAGAACCTCGCGCAGGGCCTCGAAATCGACGACGTACCGGCCTTCGCCCAAGGGGCCTTCCAACTCGACGCCGACGCGGTAATTGTGGCCGTGCAGCCGCTCGCACTCGCCGCCGGCGTACGTGATGAAGTGCGAGGCGCTGAACATCAGCCTGTCTTTTCCGACGGAAACGAAGAAACGATGTGACATGACGGCTCGGGCTCTTAGCGGTTGGGTTAGGGGGAAGACGAAACATCGTTTGGATGGGCGGCCAGGAACGACTCGATCAGCGGCACGATCTGCTCGTGTGCCTCTTCGACCACGTAATGTCCCGCGTCGGCCAGGCGATGCGTCTCGGCCCCGGGGAAGAACTCAAGGAACCGGTCCAAAAACTTCGGCGTGAAACACCAGTCGCGCATTCCCCAGATGAAACAGAACGGAGAGTTGCGAAACTGAGCCAGCCCGTCCTCGATCTTCCGTAGCGTGTCGTAACTCGGATGGCCGGGCCGCATCGGGATATCGGCCACGAACCGATCGATCGCCACGCGGTGCGACCAGCAATCGTACGGAGCCAACAGACCGGCTCGCACCGCCGGGGGCAACGGTCGACGGCTGACGGCCATCCGCAAAGCAACTCGGGCGAACAGGTTCAATCCGCAAACGGCCAGCCGGCCCAACAGCGGCGTGCGGCAGACCCGAATCCGCCAAGGCATCCGCCGCGACCGAAACGCGGCCGTGTTGAGCAGCACGAATCGGGCGAACCGGTCCGGCATGCGCACCGCCGTGCCCATGCCGATCGCCCCACCCCAATCGTGGGCCACCAGAGTGATCTGCTCCAGGCCAAGCTGCTCGACCAGCGCCGACAGATCGCCGATGCGGTCGGCCAGCCGATAGCCGTATGCCGCCGCCGACGGTTTGTCGGACAGCCCGCAGCCGATATGATCCGGCACGATCAGACGATATTGGCCCCGCAACCCCCGGACCAACTCCCGCCAGTAGAACGACCAGGTCGGGTTGCCGTGAACCAGCAGCAGGACGGGCCCTTCGCCTTCGTCTATATAGTGGTATCGATGCGAACCGACGTTGAGCCAGTGAGACTGGAACGGATAAAGTGACCGCCAGGCCGGCAAGTTGGACTGTTCTGCTGCCATGCGGTCAGTATACCGCAGCCGGAACCCGATCGGTAGTTGTCGCGACCGTTGAATCGGACCGGTCGATATTGTAGGATTGAGGGTGACGAAAAGACCGACCTGATCCAAACGTGGGTAGCAGTTAGCCCGGTCGCCTGCGACCGGAAAATGGGTTGGTTTCCGCCGCTTTTCCCGTCGCAGGCGACGGGGCTAACACTTACCGGCACCTGTTACCCGAAAACGCGTCGGTTTGAACCGTGGCTCGAAACTGCGGTTGATGGCCGTGCGTGGTACATCAAAACGGACTTCCAGCCATGGCCAGCGTATCGATCCCGTTGCTGCTGAAAGATGTGACCGGCGGAGCGCGCCGGGTGGATGTCGAGGGCCGCACGCTGGCGGAAGTGGTCGCGGCGCTCGACGCACTCCACCCTGGCATCGAAACTCGCCTGCGCAAAGG
>JABMRP010000204.1 GCA_013202535.1 Planctomycetota bacterium | reverse complement strand
TTGCAGCACCACGGGATTGCCGTTGCCGAGCACGACGTCGCCGACGCGGACCGCGCGGGTTGGATTGCGAGGAAGACTCACTCGGGGCGATCTCCGGAGGGTAATGGGTTCTGGCAATTTCGCCGGTCGCTCTCCTCTCATTGTGCTCAGTTGGCCCGATCGTTCAAGTCACGGCCGGATTCCTCGGGAATTCCCGGGGTTTAATCTGGAGGAATTACGTTGACTTTGCCGATAATTCAAAAACTGCCGACCCCTCACAGCGGTATGCGCCGAGCAATACCACACCGGTGAGGGGAATGAAGAAGGGGGGCTCCTTCTTCATCAGCGGTCGGGCAATGCACAAACTTCTCACCGCCACACTCGGGCTTCTCCTGCTGGCTGGCTGCTCGGTGCTGCCGGAGGCCACGCATCAGCCGGTGATTCACAACCCGTTTCCCCAGTTGTCGCGGGTGGCGATTGCTCCGTTTCTGAACTACAGCTCGGAGCCGACCCTCGACATGCATGGGGTTTCACTGGCCTACTACAACGAATTGCAGCAGACCCCCGGTTTCGAGGTGCTGCCGATCGACGTGGTGGAGGAGACGCTCCGCCAGACCAATCTGAAGATTCCAACGCCCAAGACGCCCGCCGACTGGCCCAATTGCTGGACGTCGACGCCGTGGTCATCGGCATGGTGACCGATTTTGATCCGTACTATCCCCCCCGGATGGGACTTCGGGTGGAATGGTACGCGGCCAACCCCTGCTATCACCCGATTCCGCCGGGATACGGGCTGCCCTGGGGCACGGTCGAGGAAAAGGATATTCCCGGGCCGCTGGTTTTTGAAGCCGAAATGGCCCTGGCGCGGGAGCAGTTGAAGACGCAGAATCCGGGATTCATGCCCGAATCACCGCCCGCCGCTCTTCCACCCCAGCGGTCCATGGCGCCAGGAGCCGAATTGCCAACGGACAGTTCGCAGAGCGACCAACCGGAGATCCGTCGGGTAAGCCTGACGCAAGGAGCCGAATCGACCGTTCCAGGCGATACGACCGGTGTACCGATTACGACCGACACAACCGGTCAGGGCGAAGGTTTGCTCCCGCCGGACTGGCCGGATCCGGCGGGGTTTGTTCCCCCACCGCCGAGCCCGTGGCCACCGGCGTGTCAGCCGAGCGACGAGCCGGTGCTGCAACATACGGCGTTGTACAACGGCCACGATCCGGAAGTTACGGAGGCTTTGGCCACTTACTACTTCTTCCGCGACGACGCGCGATTCGGTGGCTGGCAGGGCTATTTACAGAGAAGCGACGACTTCATTCGGTTTTGCTGCCACATGCATATTTCCCAAATGCTCTCGGCTCGAGGCGGAGCAGGCCAAACGCGAGTGGTGTGGCGATGGCCATCTTTCCGATAAGAGCAAAGGACACGATGGGGAGTCGCCCAGGCCACCAGCCCGCGGCCCCCTTCCACCAACTGCCAGCGTTGCTTTCAGGAGAGCACCGTCCGTGATGCAAGACATCAATGTACTCGCCCTCGTCAAAGGGGCCGAACGCTACGTCTTTCTCTACGACGATTCCAGCCGAGCGCAGACGTTGCGTACGCTCGGGCGGTATGCGTCGAATCCAGATCTTAGCTTCACCTGGTACGATGCGGCCGTATTGAGTCAGAAGATCCGGCAGGAAAGCCGCAAGCCGGTCTATCAGCAGCGATTCGACATGCCGCTGCCGGCCGACGGAGAAGAACCGTTCTAGGCGATGGCCCGGGGGTGGTTTCGTGGGACGGACTTCCAATCCGTCCTTTTTTGTTTCCCGTTGGTGTGCCATGCGGACCGCGACTCCCCGATTCCTTCGATATCTTCGCGCCGAACGCAATGCGTCGGATCTGACGGTGAAGAGCTACCGCGAAGATCTCACCGCTCTGGCCGATTATCTGACCGAGGCCGGCGGCGACGTTTGCCCTCGTCCCCGGGACGTGACCGTGCTGGCCCTGCGTGGCTACATCGCCGCGTTGCACGAGTCGGGCTACGCCAAGCGGACGATCGCCCGGCGACTGGCGTCGATGCGCAGTTTCTTTCGTTTCGGCCAGCGCGAGGGTTGGGTGGAAACCAACCCGGCAAAGCCCCTGCGGAATCCCCGCCCGGGACGTTCGTTACCCCACTTCCTCTCCTCCGACGATCTGACTCGGCTGCTGGCCTCGCCGGGAACCGACACGGCCTTGGGGCTGCGCGATCGGGCGATCCTGGAGACCACCTATTCCGCCGGCCTGCGAGTGAGCGAAGTGGTGGGGCTGAACGACGGCGATCTGGATTTCCCTGGACAGTTGGTCCGGGTGCGAGGAAAAGGCCGACGCGAGCGGTTGGCGCCGGTCGGGTCGTTCGCCCGCCGCGCCTTAAAGCATTGGCTGCATGTCCGCCACCTCCATCCGACGACCGCCTCGGGATCCGAAACACCGGTCTTCGTCAACCGGTTCGGCCGTCGTCTGACCACCCGAAGCGTCGGGCGGATGCTCGAGAAGCACATCCGAACCGCGGGTCTGGACCATCGCACGACGCCCCATTCCCTGCGGCACAGCTTCGCCACGCATCTGCTGGACAACGGCGCCGACATCCGCAGCGTCCAGGAACTGCTGGGACATAAGAGCCTCGTCACCACGCAGATCTACACGCACGTGAGCACGGCCGGCCTCCTTGCGGCCTACGAACGGGCCCACCCGCGGGCAAGATGAATAGTCCGGCCGCAGCAGCGCATTGTCGAAAGGCCCTCCGGCCACCCGACGGGCGAAAAGTACCTTCGACGGTCTCGCGGCGGCGCCAGCCGTTTGTTCCTAACCACCGTCGACGGCCGGATTGAGTGCATGACCGTCCAGTAGGCCGGCCCCGTCGCCACCGCCCCAATCGATTGTACGCATCGGGCAGTCTGGGCGAGAATATCGGACGAACGCTCCTGTAGAAACGGTGGTCCGTTTCTCGTTTCTCAAACTACGGTAACTCACTGTAACCAGTAACACCGGCGGGAAAGCCGCGTGTTCCTGTCCCGATGCACAAGCATAGTAAACGTTGACAGTACAATGAGTTGCACACCAGACAATTCTGCCATGCGAACTCGATATCGAGAACCGGATGCCAGGGGGACTCGTTCGTCAGAATGTGGCAGAACATCCTATTGGGGGGTGCTGCCGTCAAGCAGATGTGTGACGGGAAGCGGAGACTCTTAGCTTGAGAGGACCTTGAAATGAGTTGGCTTGCCACGCTTCCGCGCTTTGTGGGAAGGTCTCTGGACAAACGCCTCTGCGTGACGCCGCGCCCCGCTTGCGCGGCGCGGTTTTTCCCCGCGGAGACTTCTGGCAGGGTGAACTTCGCGGCCTTGGCGCTGCTGAGCCTGGCGCTGGCCCTTCTACCAGTGCAGTCTTCCAACAGCGCAGATTGGCCGCAGTTTCGCGGCCCGAACGGCTTGGGGATCAGCGACGACACCACGGTGCCGCTTGTTTGGAGCGATTCAAAAAACCTCAAATGGAAGACTCCCCTTCCGGGTCCCGGTTCGTCCAGCCCGATTGTCTATGGGCAATACGTGTTCGTGACTTGCTACTCAGGCTACGGGATCGACCGGGAGAATCCGGGTAGTATCGACAAGCTCAATCGTCACCTATTGTGCATTGACCGCAATGACGGCAAGGTGACTTGGTCGCGGACCGTAAGGGCCACGCTACCGGAAGACGTGTTCGGCGGCATGGGCGTCCCCGAACACGGCTATGCCACGAATACGCCTGTTACCGACGGCCAACGCGTTTACGTGTTCTTCGGAAAAACGGGCGTGTTGGCATTCGATTTCAAAGGCAAGCAGCTTTGGCACGTGAACGTCGGCCAGGAATCGAGCAACCGGCGCTGGGGTTCGGCGGCCAGTTTGATCCTTTACAAAGACACGGTGATCGTCAACGCTTCCGAGGAGAGCCGGTCGATTCGCGCCCTGAACAAGCTCACCGGCATGGAAATCTGGAAGGCCGAAGGCGACTCACTGGAACTCAGCTATGGTACACCGCTGCTGGTCCCTCTCGACGACGGCGGCAAGGAACTCGTGATCGGCGTGCCCTACGAAGTCTGGGGGCTGAATCCCGCCACGGGCAAACTCAACTGGTATGCGGAAAACGGCCTGGACGGCAACGTCGCGCCCAGCCCAGTGGCCGATGGTGGCATCGTCTACATTTTCGGCGGCTATCACAACACGGGCAGCATGGCGGTTCGCGCCGGCGGGAAAGACAATGTGACGGACACTCATGTTCGCTGGACCAGCAGAGACGGTTCCTACGTGCCCTCGCCGGTGATTCACAAAGGGAAGCTCTACTGGGTGAGTGACCAGGGAATCGCCTATTGTGCCGACGTCAAGACCGGAGAAACGGTCTACCGCGAGCGGCTGCCTCGTAGGGCTGGCGGAGGCGGCGGAAAGCCATTCTACGCCTCCGTCGTGTTGACGGGAGACAAGCTGATCTGCGTCAGCCGGAGAGGCGGATCGTTTGTCCTGACCGCCAAGCCACAGTTCGAGCAACTGGCGCACAACGAGTTCCCATCGGACGACTCCGACTTCAACGCCTCGCCCGCGATCAGCGATGGGCAGGTCTTTTTGAGGTCCAACAGGTTCCTGTATTGTATTCAAGACGACTAGGTCGAAGGTCCGGTCCGCAGGGGAAGACGGGGGGAGAAGGAGGGGGGAAACTCGCCGAGTATCGGCTCGACAAGCTACGTGCCTTCGACGGTCTCGCGGCGGCGGTCGGATTGTATGCATGACCGCCCAGTAGGCCGGCCCCGTCGCCGCCGCCCCAATCGATGGTACGCATCAATCTACAGGCGGCCGTGGCGTTGAAGCACGCTCATGCGAGGAAAAGTGTTCCTCGGGTCATCAAGCCGTCGGACTTTTCCCGAGGGTCACTCCGCGGCGAGCGAGACGCGAACCAGTTCCTTGTCGTTGCGTGCGAAGACCGATCGGTGTGCGAAAGCCGGATGGCTCCACACGGTGGGCCGGCCGAGCGCGTGGTTGGTGGCGTCCAGGACGTGGAACCGGCCCAATTCCTCATACCCTTCGGCCGACATTCTGGCCAGGATCAGATCGCCCGTCTCGTTGAAGAGGAAGAAGCGGTCCTCGTGCTTGACGACAAAAGCCGTGCCATACCGCTGCCGACGTGTGCTGCCGGTCGTCGGCTGGAATGTCTGCCAGAGGCGCTCCCCGTCTTCCAGCCGGACGCCCATCAGGGCGCCGCTTTCGAGGTCGCAGCCGACGATCAGGCCGTCTTCCAGAAACGGCGTGACGTTGGCGGAGAAGATCGCCGTTTTCGGCGTCCCGCGCCAAACGATTTCCGCGCCCGGCTTGGTGTCGTCCAGCTTGAGCAGAATCGCCACCCCCTTGGCACTGGCCAATAGGTGGGACCCTAATTTCCTCGGTGCGGCGATCGCCATGCCGTACTGAGCCTTCATGGGCACCGACCACAGGACCTCGCCGCTTGGCGGATCGAGACTGTTGAGCGCCTCGGCGTGCCAGATCAGCAATTGTTTCCGGCCGGCGTGTTCGATCATGGTCGGCGGGCAGTATCCCTGTTGGCTGGCCGACAGTGCCCGCCAAACCTCGCGGCCCGTGTTTTTGTCAAACGCCACGGCGATGCTTCCCTCGCCGCCAACGACGCAATACACGCGATCTCCGTCGACCAGCGGGTGCGCCGCGTGGCCCCAGAACGGCGTGGTCGCCTCGTAGTCCTTCAAGAAATCCTTGGCCCAGATCACCTTGCCGTCTTCGGCGTCGAGGCACCATAGATTGCCTTCGGCGCCCAACGCGTAGACTTTGCCCGAATCGATCGTCGGCGTACAGCGTGGTCCACCGCCGTAGGAGAGTTTGTAGGGCCGGTCGTGCT
>JABMRP010000203.1 GCA_013202535.1 Planctomycetota bacterium | reverse complement strand
TCAGCCGATCACCCGAGCCGAGCGGCCGAACGTCCGAAAAGAAGGCGACCGGCCGAATCAGCTTGACGAAGTAATACCGCAGCGTCAGTGCGTTGAGATAGGCCCAATCGAGCGTGCCCCCGTGGTGGAGCGAATTGCCGGCCGTTGCGGCGGCGTCGGCCAGCGCGGCGGCCTGCCGATCGATCCAGGCGAGCCGCCCATCGATGACCACGTCCAACGAACACCGGTTCGGCTGACTCGAATCGGCCGGCCACGAACCCTCCAGGAGAAGGGCCGAGTCGCTCGGCTCCGTCGGGCATTCATTCAGCGCCGTCGAGGGGGCGACCAGATCGTGCCGGCAGTAGACGTGCCAGTTCAAATCGATCACCCAGTTCTTGATAGGGCGGAAGACTCCCGCCGGGGGTCGGAGGACGCGATGGACTGCAACTGCTCGAAACGCGCCAGGCACACGTCGGCTTCGGCTTGAGGATCGAAATTGAACGCCACCGTTCGCATACCCACGGCCGCGGCGCCGGCCAATTCTTCGGCATCGTGCCCCACGAAGGCAACCTCCGGGGCGGGCAGTTCCATGGCTTTCAAAGCCGCCCGGTAGGCATCCGGTTCGGGCAAGACACAACCGAGACCGAGCGACGAAATCACAACGACAAAGATATCCTTCAGGCCCAGACGCGCGAGTTGCTCCCGGATCTGGTCGCCGGATCGGTCGGCATTGGCCAACACGCCCAGCACGACTCCCTCGGCCTTGAGTTGCCCGAGCGTGTCGCGCACGCCGGGCAGCAGTCGCGTCGCGGCTTGGAGTTTTCCCCGACGGGCACGGCACGAGGCTCGCACTTCGTCGATTTGGGCGGGGGTCATGCCGGCCGAGCGCAGGAACGATCCGAACGCTTCGTCCATGTCTCGCCGCCCCCGATGCACGTCGACCAGGAATTCCCGCTCCCAGACGCGCCAGAAGCTTCGGTAATGTGCATACAGCCCCATGTTCACCAGCCGTTGGAGCAGCCAACGTCGCCACGACGTCGTGTCGTAGAGCACGTCGCCGGTGTCGAAGAGCAGTGCGGCGGGCGGACCGGGCCACGGACATGCCAGCGGCCGGCTCAGAATGATCGGTTGCCCCTCCGGGGCGACTTGGCCGGCACTGGCTTGTGGCCTGGGCCATGAGGAAGTGGCCCGTCCCGGGCCGCGGGTCTTCGTGGTACCCATGGAAAGTCGATTCCTTTCGATTTCCGTCAGCGACGTAAAACGGCCGGTCTTTAATAGCCGGAGTCGTGACCGTCGAGAACCGCCTGTTTACGCATGGCCAGATGGCGGTCCAAGACAACGGCAATCCTTTGCCAGTCCAGTGCTTCGGGGCCCAGCGCTTCATACATCGTTTGGGCACATTCCCAGTGGTCGTCGATGTGGGCCATGGCCTCGGCGTCGCCGCGCTCGATGCGCGCCGGGGCGGGGATCAACCGGAGATTGAACAACTCCGGATGGGAGTAGAGGTATCGGCCCACCGCGCAACGATCCTCGGCGGTCGTCGCCTTGCGAGCGGCCCGGCGCAACGCCTTGACCCGAATCCACTCGGCAAAAATACCCAGCGGCGACAGAACGGCCGGACGGCCGTCGCGCAGGCAGTAACTCACATAGTCACACGTGTCCTGGGTGTCGGCCGTGCTGACCAATTGATCCAGCAGCACCGGATCGAGAAACGGATTGTCTGCCCGGATATGCACGGCCGCATGGGCCGGATACTCCTCAAGCGCCGCGGCAAACAACGCCAGTGCGTCGGGGCTTGGGCCCTTGAAAACGGGTACGTCCGGGGGGACCATGTCGGCAATGAACTCGTTTTCCGGGTTCTCGCCGGTGACCACGATCACGCCGTCGAGCCGCTGGCAATCGGTCGATCGGCGAACGACCCATTCCAAAACCGATTTGCCGCCGAGCCGGCGAGAGATCTTCCGCCGATAGTCGGCCGACTCGCAGCAAGCGTATACAATTCCCAGTGTCTTCAGCATTCGGCCACCTCCGCTCCATCGTACCGGCCGAACCGACCGTCTGGCCCCGAAGAAATCGCGAGACGGTTCGGCAATAAACGCCTGCGCGGCAGTGTAACACGCCGTTCGGCTAAGGGTCAATACGAGACTTCCGGCGTCCGTGTTCAGCACCCCGACTGGGGGAGTGGCCGTTTGACGCCCGGCCGAAGGCGCCGGCACTTCCGTTCATCGTTTAACGCCCAGCCCCAACACCTCCCACAGACGCAGATCGGCCAGGCTGTCGACGACCAGAGAGGCGACGCCGAAATCGTGGTTGCGGCTGTGAAGGCCGGGCACGGCAACCGTGAATGCCCCGGCAGCGGCGCCCGCTCGACACCCGTTCTGGCTATCTTCCAGCACGAGCGTGTCTTCCGGCGACGCGCCGAATCGTTCGGCGGCCGTGAGGTAGATCTCCGGATCGGGTTTGCCGTGGGTAACGTCCTCGGCCGTCAGGGCAAACTGGAATCGATCCTGTAGGTCGAACCGCGGCAAGACCGTATCCAGCAGCTTCCGGCTGCTGCTGGTGGCGATCGCTTTGCGCGTACCGGCACGTTCCAGGGCATCGAGCAGGTCGAGCAACCCCGGCATGGGCGCCAAGTGGGCGTCGAGCAACTCGATGTACAACTGCTCCGACTCGGTCAGCAACTCCTGCCAGGTGGCATCGAGCCCCAACCGGTCGATCATCACCCCGAAGGTGGCTTCCGGCGGCAGGCCCATCATTTCGTCGCTTACCTGGCGGGTAAACACGCACCCCCGTCGGCGGCAGACCTCTTCACCCACGAGCCAGTAGA
The DNA here is from genome assembly GCA_013202535.1 of Planctomycetota bacterium. Taxonomy (GTDB): domain Bacteria; phylum Planctomycetota; class Planctomycetia; order Pirellulales; family Thermoguttaceae; genus JABMRP01. Next base: position 1,369 of record JABMRP010000203.1, on the reverse strand, counting down.
TCTCTTCGGAATTGAACATCAGGCCGTCCATGTCGAAGACGACGGCCGCGAACTGGCGGGGTGTGGGCATCGTTGGCAACGGAAGCAATGGGTGGGGGGCTGGATGCGTGGCGACCGCAAACATGTCGTGTACGCTAGCACAATCGGGGCCGATTCGCTAGGCTTGCCCGTACGATGGCGCTGCGAAATATCTCCGCGGAAACGACCCGTGATGATCCCCTTGCCACCCTCGCGATTCTTTCCGCCGGCCGAAGAGGCGGATGCCGACGGTCTGCTCGGAGTGGGCGGGCGGTTGGATCCCGATTGGCTGCTCGACGCTTACTCACAGGGAATTTTCCCCTGGCCGGTCATCGATGGATCGGAAGCGTTGCTCGCCTGGTGGTCTCCCGACCCTCGCGCGATCATCGAACTGGACGATCTCCATGTCTCCCGACGGCTGCGACGTACCTGTCGTAGTGGCCGGTTCCGCGTGACCTGCGATCGCGATTTTGCCGGGGTGATTCGCGGCTGCGCGACCGGTTCCAGCCGGATCGGGCAGACGTGGATTACGCCGGAGATGATCGATGCGTACACACGGATGTTCGAGTTGGGCCACGCCCATAGCGTCGAGGTGTGGCAAGAAGGCGATCTTGCCGGGGGGGTATACGGCCTGTCGATTGGGGGTCTTTTCGCGGGGGAATCAAAGTTTCACCGGGCTCGCGACGCCTCGAAAGTCGCCCTGGTCTACTTGGTTTACCACCTGAGAAAGCGGGGTTACGGTCTGTTCGACATTCAGCAGTTGACCGACCATACAGCTCGCATGGGTGGGGTTGAGGTAGACCGACGTCAGTATCTTGGCCGTCTTGGCGAAGCCCTGCAATTGCCCGTCACGTTCGGTCGCCGACTGGACGTCGAGGGGGCTGATTTTCGGTGACCGGCGAGACATTCGGCCGGCGGACCGTTTGCTTTGCGGCGGTACAACCGTATAAAATAGATGATGCACTAGCCATTTGCCATCGGTACCACAAGGACACCCGTAATGCGATTCCGTCAACCGTCGAAGAAGGCTCTGTTGGGCTTGGGGTTTTTGGTTTTGGCGACCGTGGTTCTGGCCACGTCGATTCTGGCCACGTCGACCGCCGAAGCCTGCACGACGCCCGTTTTCCGCTACGCCATGCTCAACTGGCCGTCCTCGCCTTTTGAGGTCGTCTATTTCCATCGCGGCGAACCGTCCGAGGAAGACGCCCAGACGAACAAGTTCCTCGTCGACTTGAGCGAGGCGTCCGGCGCCCGGGCCAATGTCCGGCTGCACATCGTCGACGCGGCCGAACCAGAGGCATTGGACCGAATTCCCAAACGCCTGACGGATATCTGGAAGGCGCGGGCCGAG
>JABMRP010000202.1 GCA_013202535.1 Planctomycetota bacterium | reverse complement strand
GGGTCTTCATGGCGATACTCCACGGTAGTTTAGCCCCGCCACCTATGCCCGGTGTTTTGAAGCACGGTCGTTCCACCCAGCGCCGCGCACAAGTGCCGAGGCTAAACGGTCAGACGCTTACGGCACGAACGACGTTTCGGGAGAAATACTCTCGACGAAGCGGGCCAGCAGATCGGCGACCCGGTCGATGTCGTCCAGCGAGATCATCTCGACCGGGCTGTGCATGTAGCGGTTGGGCACGCTGACCAGACCGGCGGCCACGCCCGAGCGGTTGATCTGCATCGCGTTGGCGTCGGTTCCGGTAGCCCGGCCGACGGCCACCAGTTGATAGGAAATCTCGTGGGTGTCGGCGGCCTTGATGAGCGTTTCGACCACTTTGTGGTTCATGTTCGGCCCTCGGGCGATCACTGGCCCCTTGCCCAAGGAAACGTCGCCCTCTTGCTTCTTCTCGACCGTGGGGCAATCGGTGGCGTGGGTTACGTCCACGGCGATGCCCACGTGGGGATCCACGCCGAAGGCACTGGTTCGAGCCCCGCGCAACCCGAGTTCCTCCTGGACCGTGGAAACGGCATACACGGCGCAACTCAGCTTCTCGGCGTCGATCCGGCGCAAGGCTTCCATGACCACCCAAACGCCGCACTTGTCGTCCATCGCCGGGGCGACGATCAGGTTGTTGTGCAACTGCTGGAAGACAAGATCGACGGTGACCGAATCGCCCACGCGGACGAGTTTATCCGCCGCTTCCTTGTCCGGCACGCCGATGTCGAGCCAGAGATCCTTGATCTTGGGTACCTGTTTGCGTTCCTCCTCGGTGAGCAGGTGGATCGCCTTTCGGGCAATCACGCCGAATAGCGGCCCGTCAGCCGTCCAGACGGTCATCCGCTGGCCGATGAGCATCTGCGTATCCCAACCGCCGATCTGCTGGACGTAGAGGAAGCCTTTGTCGTCGATGTGCGAGACGATCAGCCCGATCTGGTCGCAGTGGCCGGCCAGCATGATCCGTAGCGGGGCCTCGGCGCCGCGCACGGCCATGACGTTGCCGTGAACGTCGGTCGAGACGTCGTCGGCAAACCCGGCCGCGTATTGCCGCACGATCTCCTGTACGGGGCTCTCATAGCCCGAGGGACTGGGGGTTTCCACGATCTGCTTAAAAAACTCCAGCGCGGTCGATTCCATCGGTTATCCTCTTGTGGAGTGCGTTCGCTTACACGTCACAGATGGCCACGCCCTGGCTGAGCGACTTGACCGGATCGATCGTCGGGATCCACTCGTGGCCGACGTATCCCTTGTAGCCGGTCTTGACGATCTCTTTCATGATCGGCGGGTAGTTGATCTCCTGCGAATCGCCGATCTCGTTGCGTCCCGGGCAGCCGGCCGTGTGGTAGTGGCCGACGTACTCGTTGAACTGTCGGATTCGTGTGATGATGTCGCCCTGCATGACCTGCACGTGATAGATGTCGAAGAGCAAGGTCATCCGCGGAGAACCGATCTGCTTGCAGACCTCGACGGCCCATTCGACCGAGTCGCATTGATAGCCCGGGTGGCCCTTCATCGGTGTGTCGACGCGGCTGTTGAGCACCTCGATACACAGATTGATCTTCTTCTTTTCGGCATAGCCGATCACCTTCTTCAGTCCGGCGACCGTGTTCTTCAGTCCGACGTCGTCGGCAATCCCGTTGCGGAAACCGGAAAACGTAATCACCGTCGGGAAGCCGGCTTCGGCACATGCGTCGACCGCGGTGGTGATCTTGTCGATACACATCGCGTGGTTTTCGGGATCGTTGAACCCCTTGACGAAACCGTGGCTGTTGGCCAGGGCACACTTCAGGCCGTACTTCTTCAAGATCGGCCAGTCCTTGGGGTCCACCAGTTCGATCGACTTCAGCCCCATGGCCACGGCGTGCTGGGCCAAGATTTCCAGCGGCATGGGATTGTAGCACCAACTGCAAACCGAGTGGTTGATGTTGCCTTTGACGGCCACGCGCTTCGGTTTCGCCTTGTCCTCTGCCCGAGCGGAACCGGAAATTCCGAGGGAAGCCGCGGCCACGGCTCCGGCGGCGGTGGTCAATAGCCCACGACGGCTCACGGTGGGTTGGCGATCAGGTTGGGGGGTCGAGTTCTTCATCGTTGTCGCAGTCCTTATTTCTTCGAGTCCTGGAAGCGGATTCCCGTGATTGGGCCCATGATTGAGTATGCTTAACGATACGCTCGCAGACGCGCCGATGCAAGCGAAACCCCCTTATTGGGGAGTGGCTGGTCAGTACGGTTTGCCGGGAACGCTCCTTTTCGACTATAATCGGGACTTACGATGGATCGTTTCCCGCAGAACCGTGTACCGATCCGGGATGGGGACAAGTCATGCGACCAATGGTTGCCCATACGCTGTTACTGGTTCTCGCCGGACTCGCACCGGCACCGCATCGAGCCGATGCCCAGCACCCGTCCGAAGCGGAACGTCACGCCGACGGGCTCCGACGGATGGACGCCAATCGCAACGGCGTGATCGAGGCGCACGAGATTCCTCAACAATACATCGGGCCCGTTCGCGGCCTGGGTACAAAAGCTGGGCTCGACCCGAACAAACCGATGCCGGTGGATGCGCTGATCCGGGCCCTGAAGCCGACTGAACCATCGAACGACTCCTCCGCTGACAGCAACTCGGACGAAGAGCTCGTTCCCGGGTTCGGCGAGTTGGAGACCGTGCCCGGGTTTGCCGATCCGCCCGCGGCTTTGGAGGAGCTTTACGACAAGCGAGTGATCGAATACGTCGACGGCCGCATGCTGGGCCGCTACGACGAAAACCGCAACGGGCAGCTCGACGCCGCGGAGGTCTCCAAAGTCGATTGGGGCGATTCGCCGACACTGGACGACGCGAACAAGGATGGCATCCTCGATCGGACCGAGTTGGCTTCTCGCATTGCCCGACGATGGGGACACGGCAAGAAATACGTCCCCCCAGAGCCGACCGTCCGCGGTTTCGACGGCACGGCGATCGGCACTCCGCCGCTTGAGCCGCTGGAAGCGCGTTACGACAGCCGGGTGCTGGAATACATCCACCGCAGCATTCTCCATCCCCACGATCGCAATCGAAACCGATCGATCGACGGCGAAGAACTCGCCCGCGTCCCCTGGACCGACGACTGGCATCAAGACGACGCCAACGGCGACGGGGCCCTCTCGCGCGAGGAATTGGCCGCGAGAACCGTGCGGCGGTGGAAAGCCGAGC
>JABMRP010000201.1 GCA_013202535.1 Planctomycetota bacterium | reverse complement strand
CCGCACGATGACCAAGGAAGTCCAAGAGGTATTGACGGCGCCCGAGGTGATTGCCGTGAATCAGGACAAGCGCGGAGTCCAGGGATGCAGGATCTTCGACGACGGTGACCGTGAGATTTACAACAAGCCGCTCGCCGATGGGACGACCGCCGTCTTGCTGTTGAACAAGGGAGGCGAGAAGGCGGACATCACCGTTCGTTGGGACCAGATCGGTCTTTCGGGCAGTCAACCCGTGCGCGATCTTTGGGCCCGCAAGGACCTTGGCCAGTTCCAGGATTCCTTCACCGCGGCGGACCTTGGTCAGCACGAGCACCGCATGGTCAAGGTCGGCAAGCCCGGTCCGCTGCTGCCTCTGCCGGAGCCCATGCCGCTGGACAAATACACCGTGACCCGGCCCGGCGAGACTTATCTGAGCGATCTGTACTACATCTGGAAGGCGCACAACGCGCCGGTCTACAACACTCGGTATGGCGGCGAGCCGATCACGATCGACGGCTGGCCGCTGAAGAAGGGATTCGGCTGTAAGGGGAAATCGGCCTTCATGTTCCAGGTGACCGGTCGCGCCGACCGCTTTCGCGCGGTCGTGGCGATCGATCCGGGTTCCGCGGAGAACGCCGAGGGGCGATTCCGCGTGTACAACGAAGACTTCTTCGCCAACAAGGTCCTCTGGGACAGCGGCAAGATGACCAAGGACTCGCCCGCCAGGGTGATCGACGTCGAGCTAAAGGACGTGCAGTGCCTGATGCTGGTCTTCGAGGGGGATAAAGTTCTGGGCAACTGGGCAATCGCGCGCGTGATGAACGAGAGCCCTGGGGGAAACTCGCCCTGATGTCGGCCGCGCGCGATCAGAATGCGTATCGGTCGTTTCTCCGACCTGGGCTTGCCATGCGCACGAAATCCGCGACAATACGGCCTTGTGACACGCCACTGGAAGAAATAACCGCCCAGGTCCCGCGCCATGGCAGGAATAAGAACCGATCGGCTTGAGTCCTTCGTCGCGTAGGCAGATCAGCATATCACCGGCGACGAGAAGGGCGAAGCGCAGATCTTTCTCGACCGCCTCTTCCAGGCGTTCGACTATTGGGTGCGACTGGCACCCGGCCGGCCCCGTTACGTGGTCTTGTGCAATTTCGACGAGTTCTGGGTCTACGACTTCGAGACGCAGATGGACTCGCCGGTCGACCGGTTGCAGATCGAGGAACTCCCGCGACGCCCCGGCCCGCTTGCCTTCCTGTTCCCCACGCCCCAGACGCCCGTCTTCGTCAACGATCAGGAAAAGGTCACCCGCGCCGCGGCGGATCGGCTGGCGACCTGCTTCAACAAGCTGGTAACTCGCCGGGTCGATCGGGCGCTGGCCCAGCGATTCATTCTGCAATCGCTCGTGGCACTATTCTCCGAAGACATCGGGTTGCTCGACCAGTACATGTTCGCGCGCCTGCTCGATGAATGCGACGAGCCGCGCAAGAGCTACGATCTGCTGGGGCAACTGTTCGTCGAGATGAACACGCCGGGAAAGACGGCCGGCGGGCGGCTCAAGGGCGTCGACTACTTCAACGGAGGTCTGTTCGCCGAACCGGCCCGGATCGAACTCTACCCGGACGAGATCGCCCAGTTGCGCAGAGCCGCCGAAGCCGATTGGTCCAACGTCCGTCCGGAAATCTTCGGCACGCTCTTCGAGCATTCGGTCGACCAGAGTGAACGCAAAGCCTACGGCGCGCATTTCACGCACCCGGTCGACATCATGAAGATTGTCGGCCCGACGATCGTCGAGCCGTGGCGCGAGCTGATCGATGGGGCCAAGACGATCGATCGACTCATGGAATTGCGCGATCGGCTACACAACATGACCGTGCTGGACCCAGCCTGTGGCAGTGGGAACTTCCTGTACGTCGCCTACCGCGAAATGAAGCGGCTGGAGTTGCGGATCTACGAACGCAGAAACAAGCTCTCGAAGCGCAAAGACCGAAAGCAAACCCGGCTCGGCCTAGTGACTGCCAGCCAGTTCTACGGAATCGACGTCAATCCGCTGGGCATCGAGTTGGCTAAAGTCACGATGATGATTGCCCGCAAACTCGCCATCGACGAGTTGCACATGAGCGAGAACGCGCTGCCGCTGGACAACCTCGACGCCAACTTCATCGCCAGTGACGCGCTGATCCGCTCCGAGTTGATGGGTCTGGACGACGAGCGCAGCAACTGGCGGCGCCCGCTGCTTGAAGATGGCCAGCCGGTCCCGGTCGTTTGGCCGAAGGCCGACGTGATCATCGGCAATCCGCCGTTCAACGGCGCCAAGAAGCTCAAGCCCGACCTCGGGCCCGACTACGTCAACGCCGTCCGCCGGGCTTACCCCGGAGTTCCCGGCATGGCCGACTATTGCGTTTTGTGGTTCCGCAAGGCCCAGGACCACCTGCCGGAGTGTACCGT
>JABMRP010000200.1 GCA_013202535.1 Planctomycetota bacterium | reverse complement strand
CGGTTTTCGCTACGTGCCGATCCGGCCCGTCGTGCTGCAAGCGGGCCAGACGTACGTCGTGGGCGCGTTCTACTCGGCCCCCTTGCAGGATCCGCACGTCGGCGGCGGGAGCAATAACCGTATTTCGACCGATCCGCGAATCGCTTGGACGCGCTCGCGGCGAGTCGTCGGCGACGAACTGATGCTTCCCCTGGCTCCGCCTCAACGGACTTCCGACGCGGGAATCTTCGGTCCCAATCTTCTCATCGCCTCGAAGCCGCCGGTCGGGCGAGTCGCCCGGCCCGCTGCCGCGAAACCCAAGGCTCACGATCCCCGCCCGGCCGCCGGCGAAGTGGTCCTCGCGTTCGAGGGCCGAATCGACGGCAGCCAGAAGATCGAGATCAGCCAGACGCACGCCTATTGGCAACACATCCACTGGAAACGGCCCAGCTCGCCGGTAAAGCTCGGCGGCATCGCCTGGGATCCGACGAAGCAAAGCGCGCTGGCCAACGCCGGTCCCACCCGATTCCTCCGCGGACCGGTCGATTTCAGCACGGCCCGGCTGCGCAACGTGCATGGCCGCGATACGGTCGTGCTGCAGCCGCGCAAGGATTCGGTGGTCGTGCGTCTGGTCGACACGCCCAATGGCGGGGCACCTTACCGTTTCGACATCGTGATGAAACGGCCAACGGTCCCCGCGACGTTGCGGATCGTCGCCGACATCGATGGCAGCGACCGGCTGCACGTCGACTCCACCGGTGCCCGCTGGCAACATCGGCATTGGAGTATGCCGAAGAAGGTCTCGCTGGGCGGCATCGATTGGGATCCGAGCACATCGCCCCGGATCGAAAACGCCGGGTCGACGCGGTTTCTGCCCACGCCGGTCGACTTCGCCTCGGCCAAACTGACCGTTCGCGAGGCTCGTGATCTCGTGGTGTTGGAACACGTCGACGAGGGCATCGTCGTCCACTTCGCCGACAACCCACTAGGTCGGGCAACCTACGATCTGACCATTTCGTTCGGGCCGTAGGACCTCACGATATTTGAATTGATGGACGCCATGGGCAGCTTGTTTGTCCTTGTGCGCGCCAGCAGCCCGCCGAAAACCACCGTAGGATACCCGTAGTGAAAATCTCCGAAGTTGCCATCAACCGGCCCGTCTTTGCCTCGATGACCATTCTGGCGCTGGTGGTGTTCGGCGCGACGGCTTACATGACGATCGGCGTGGACCTGTTTCCCGAGGTCGAGTTTCCCATCGTCACGGTGACCGTGGTCTATCCGGGCGCCGATCCCGAGACGGTGGAAACGGAGATTACCGACAAGATCGAGGAGGCGGTCAATACGATCGCGGGGATCAAGACGCTGCGATCGGAAAGTACCGAAGGCATTGCGCAGATATTCATCGAGTTCAAGCTTTCCGAAGACATCAACGTGGCCAGCCAGGACGTCCGCGACAAGGTGGCGGCCATTCGACGCGACTTACCGCCGGAGATCGATCCGCCGGTCATCGAGAAGTTCGACATCAATTCCTCGCCGATTCTGGCGATCGTCGTCTCGGGGCCCGATTCCATCCGCCATTTGAGCCATTACGCCGACCGGGAAGTCAAGCCGCGAATCGAGGGTGTCACCGGCGTGGGCAACGTGCGGCTGGTGGGCGACCGCGAACGCGAGATCCGCATCTGGCTGCGGGCCGACGATCTGCTGAACCACAACCTCTCGGCCCAGGATGTCATCGACACCCTGCAGACGGAAAACCTCGAGCCGCCCGGCGGCCGCGTCGAAACGTCCAAAATGGAAATGGTCGTGAAGACCAAGGGCAAGATCGAGAACGTGGCCGATTTCGCCGAGTTGATCGTTGCCCATCGCGAGGGCACGCCCATTCACCTGCGCGACGTGGCTCGGGTCGACGACGGGCAGGAGGATTTCCGCAGCCTGGCCCGGCTCAACGAAGAGCGGGCCGTCTCGCTGCTGGTCCGTCGGCAGTCGGGCGAGAACATGCTGCAAGTGGCCGACGAGGTGAAGAAACGCCTCAACGAACTTCGCAAAGATCTTCCCCCGGGCTACGACCTGATCGTCGCCCAGGATCTCTCGATCTTCGTCGACCAGAGCATTAGCGAGGCCCAAGGCGAGTTGATCCGCGGTGGTGTGCTGGCCGTGTTGGTGATTCTCCTCTTCCTGCGAAGCTTCCGGGGTTCGTTTGTGGCGGCGATTACGATCCCCACCACGATCATCTCGACGTTCACGTTCATGATGGCCATGGGCTTCACCATGAACATGATGACCATGCTGGCCTTGACCATCTCGGTCGGCATGATCGTCGACGATTCGATCGTCGTGCTGGAAAACTCCTACCGGCAT
>JABMRP010000199.1 GCA_013202535.1 Planctomycetota bacterium | reverse complement strand
GGGTTGCCGTGGTGGCCGTGCCGTGCCAATATCGGGCGTCGCGAATGCAGTGGTCGGTGGGAGCATTTCTGCCCAGCGCCGACGCCGCGAACCGTGTTGACGCGGCCTTTCACGAATGGTTGGGGCTTCTCTGGTACTGGTGGCACGATCGTATCTGATCCGTCGAAGAACCGTTTCTTGACCGTAACCCGCTCTTGACACCAACAAGGAAGGATGTTCGGATGGTCCCTCTGCCGCGCGACGCACGATGGAGTTTTGTGTTGATTCCTCTGGCTCTTTGGGCGACGGTCGGTTTGCGAGCCGGCCGCGGCGCAGACTGGCCCACCTACCGGCACGACGCCGCGCGAAGCGGAATCACGTCGGAGCAACTCGCCATGCCGTTGGGCCCGTCGTGGGTGTTTCGTACACCGGACGCCCCGCAACCCGCATGGGCCGACCCGAAGCCCGAGGTGGTGGAAGGTTACCAAGAGTTGCGACGGGTCCATTTCGACGATGTCTTTCACCCGGTGGCGGCCGGCGGGCGAGTCTTCTTCGGCTCTTCGGCCGACGGCAAGGTGGTTTGCCTCGACGCGGCCACGGGCCAGATTCGCTGGACCAAGATAACCGGCGGGCCGGTGCGTCTGGCCCCCAGCGTGGCCGAGGATCGGGTTTTCCTGGGTAGCGATGATGGATTGGTCTATTGCCTGGATTGCGACAGCGGGAAGGAAGTCTGGCGTTATCGGGCCGCTCCCAGCGATCAGCAGGTCTTGGGGCACGGCAAACTGATCTCGCTTTGGCCGTCGCGAACCGGTGTCTTGGTCGACGAGGGAGTGGCCTACTTCGGCTCGGGCATCTTCCCGGCCGAGGGCGTGTTTCTCTTCGCGCTCGACGCCGCCAGCGGCAAGGAACTCTGGCGTAACGACACCTGCGGCGAGGCCCCGCAAAGCCGCATTTCCCCCCAGGGTTACCTGTTGGCTTCCCCGACGACCCTGTACGCGCCCATGGGCCGCGTTTCGCCGGCCTCCTTCGACCGGAAGACCGGGGCGCTCAAACAAACCACTTACTTCGGTAAATCGGTCGGCGGAACTTACGCTCTTCTGGCCGGGCAACATATCTACACCGGCACCGAAGACATCGTGGCCTACGACAAGGACTCGCGCGATCGCTTCGCCATGTTCACCGGGCGAAAGCTCGTCGTGGACGGCGATTTGGCCTATTTGGCCACCGAGACCCACTTAGCCGCGCTGGATCGGGTGGCTTTCGCCGCCGCGAGCAAGAAGCTTCAGGCCCTGGCGGCGCAGAAGACGGCACTGGATCGCCAGTTGAAAACTCCCGGTGATCAAAAGGAACCACTCGAGGCGCAGGCCGCCGAGTTGGCCAAGAAGCTGGCCGATGCGCGGCGGGAGCACGAAGCCGCCACAAAATGGCAAATCGCCTGCCCCTGTCACGACGCCCTGATCCTGGCCGGCAACGTGTTGGTGGCCGGGGGAACCGATCAGGTGATGGCCATCGACGCGACGTCGGGGAAAACTCTTTGGACGGGCAAGGTCGAGGGAGCCGCCAAGGGATTGGCCGTGGCCGATGGCCGGCTGCTGGTCAGCACCGACTCCGGCACGATTCACGCTTTTGCCGCTGGAGAAGCTTCGCAGGCAAGTGAAATCGTCGTGCCCGTCGAAGAGAATCCGTTTGACCAATCGCCATACGCGCCGGCTTTTGCCGAGGCGGCCGAAACGATCATCCAGCAGACGGGCATCCGCCGCGGCTACTGTCTGGTGTGGGGATGCGAGACGGGCCAACTGGTTCTGGAATTGGCACGACGCACCGAACTGACGATTTACGCAGTTTCACCCGATGCCCAGAAGGTAACCGCCGCACGCAAAGCGCTCGATGCGGCCGGGCTGCTGGGCACCCGCGTTCGCGTCGAACAATGGTCCGCCGATCGGGTGCCGTATCCCGATTACTTCGCCAACTTGATCGTTTCGGAAACGCCCATCATTACCGATTCGCTTCCTCCCCTGACGGCCGAAGTGGCGCGGATGCTCAAACCGGTCGGTGGCACGCTGATGATCGGGCAACCGGCCCAGCGGGCAGAGGATGTCAAACCGCTGGATCGGGCTGTCTTGAAACGCGAACTGGCCAAGTTGCCGTTGACCGAGGAAACGCAAGTGGCCGGCGACGGCTGCTGGGAGAAGATCGTTCGCGGGCCGTTGCCCGGCGGTGGAAGTTGGACCCACCTCTACGCCAACGCGGCCAACACGGCCTGTGGCGACGACCAGCTCGTGAAATGTCCGTTGGGCGTGCTCTGGTTCGGCAACCCGGGACCGACGCGGATGGTCAACCGTCACCGTCGGGCGGCCGGTCCGCTGGCCGCCGACGGCCGGATTTTCGTGCAAGGCGAGCAGGTGGTCATGGCCTACGACGTATACAACGGCCTGCTGCTCTGGCAACGGGAAATCCCCGGCGCGATCCGCGTCAGTGCCAGCCACGACGGGAGCAATCTGGCGCTGTGCGACGAGGGATTGCTGATTGCGGCCGGTGGGAAGTGTCTGCGGCTTGACCCCGCCACGGGAGAAACCGCGGCCACCTACTCGCTACCACCCGCCGCCGACTCGACCGTGTCTTCGGCAGCCTCGCGCCGCTGGGGTTACATCGCCTGCGACGACGGGCTGCTCTTCGGCAGCGCCTCGGCCAGCGGCACCGCCAGCGGCCAGTTGTTTGCCGTGGAGTTGGCCACCGGCCAGATCGTTTGGACCTACCAGGGCAAGAGCATCGGGCACAACTCGATCGCAGTGAGCGGGGGGCGGATCTTCTTCGTCGACACGGCCGTTACGCCCGAGCAGCGAGCCCAAGCGATCGAAGCCCAGCGCAAGCGGATCGCCCAGTTGCCGCCCGACGAGCAAACCGCGGCCGAAGCGGCGCTGGCCAAGGCCGACGTGCGAATGGTCGTCGCGCTGGACACGAAGACGGGAAAGCCCGCCTGGCAAGTGCCCCTCGATCTGACCCATTGCGGCGGCGGCACGCTCTCGTCCATGGCCGCCGACGGCGTGTTGACCCTGTTCGGAGTGTATCTGGACGGCCACTACTGGCGGCAGTTCTTCGCCGGGGAATTTGCCTCCCGCAGGGTTACCGCGATTGCGACCGACGACGGCTCGTTTCTTTGGTCGAAGCCCGTCGGTTATCGCGTTCGCCCGTTGATTATCGGCGATACGCTACACGCCGAGCCGTGGGCGTTCGACCTGCACACGGGCGAACCGCGCACACGGGTTCATCCGGTGACCGGCCAGACCGATCGCTGGCAGTATGCGCGGCCGGGCCATCACTGCGGCCTGCCCATCGGGTCGCCCAATTGTCTGTTCTTCCGCTCCTACAACTTGGGGGTTTACGATCTGTTGCGCGACGACGGCACGCGGCATTTCGGCGCCCAACGGCCCGGGTGTTGGATCAATTTCATCCCCACCGCCGGTGTGTTGGCCATGCCCGAGGCCAGTGCCGGCTGCATGTGTCCCTTTCCTACCATGTGTACCGTCGTCTTCAAACCGGCCGAAACCGAGAAGGGTTTTTCCTATTACAGTGCGGTGGGGGAGATGACACCGGTTAGCCGGCTGGGGATCAACTTCGGAGCGTCGGGCGACCGTAGCGACACCGAAGGAAACCTGTGGCTGGGTTACCCACGGCCCAGCGGATCGCTGGTGTTGCAGTTCCCCGTGGGCGCCGCATTCCGTGCCGGGGGGAAGTACGTCGCGCGAAGCTCCTCCTACACGCAAGTCGCCGGGACCGACAACCCGTGGCTGTTTACCTCGGCCGCGTCGGGACTGGCGAAGTGCGAGATTCCGCTCTTGGGCCCCTCCGACGGCACGGCGATGTATCGCGTGCGGCTCGGATTTGCCGATCCCGACCATGGCCAACCGGGCCGCCGGGTGTTTGACGTCAAGCTCCAGGGCAAGGTCGTGCTGGAGAATTTTGATATTGCCGCCGCGGCGGGCGGAAGCGACCGGGCCGTATGGAAGCAGTTCGACGAAATCGAGGTGACCGACAAGCTCGTCGTGGAATTGGTCCCCAAGACGGCCCGACCGGCGGCCGATGAAATGCCGATCTTACAGGCCGTCGAAGTCGTTCGCCAGCGGGTCCTCACGCTCGGCTGTTCGTTGGACGGTTATCTACTGAGCAATCTGGAGCCGAAGAAAACGCAGACGCTGCAATTGACCAATCTGCGGGAAGAACCGTTCCGCGGAACGCTGCAAATCGTTGCCCCGAAAGGCTTTGAAGTGACTCCCCCGGCGGCGCCCATCGTGTTGCCCAGCGGACAACGCACGACCTTGCCCGTCGAGGTGACCGCCGGTCCGGGTACTCCGGCCGGAGACTATGAAATCGTCGTCAAACTGGTAAATGCCGACGGAACCATCGACCAGCAGCAGAGCGCCGCGGTGGAACATCTTGGGCGGCGAGGCCGCGCGGTGCTGCACCCGGTTCAAGACACGTACGTCCATCAGCGCTATCCCACGCTGAACAAGGGAACCGCTGCCATACTTCTGATCGATGGCGGTGATCGACGGTTGGGAGACCACGATCATGCCCTGGCGTATCTTCGGTTCCGGATCGATGTGCCGGGAAAACCGTTGTCCGCCACGCTTCGCATCCACAACGCGGGCAATCCGACGGGCGACTCAGGAAGAGTCTGCCTGACCGATGACTCCTGGTCGGAAAAGGCGACAACCTACAACTCACACCCGAAGCCGGGGGAGGAGATTGGTCGTCTGGGCCGGGTCACCGAGCGGCAGATCGTCGAGTGCCCGTTATCGATCGACCTGACCGGCAAGAAGGAACTCAATCTGGTCATCGACCCAACCGGTTGTGACGGCGTTGATTACCGCTCGCGCCAGAGTGGTTCGCCGCCGGAGTTGATTGTCGAGTATGAACTCGACGCGAAGTGAGAAGCTGGGAGATCGGCGCAACGAAAAAGGGAGAGAGGCCGCCAGGGGTCTCTCTCCCTTCCGTTTGCCGTATCCCGTGGACTATGCGCGTGTTCCGCGGAAAACCCGCGAAGCAGCGGTACACATTCCCGGCCAGATTACTCCGCAGGCTACTCGGGGAGCTTGGGCGTCTCGGGCGTCTCGGGAGCCGCAGGCGTCTCAGGGGCTACCTCGGCGGGGGCTGCCGGTGTCTCGGGGACTGCCGGTGTCTCAGGGGCTACCTCGGGGGCTGCCGGTGTCTCGGGGACCACGGGTGTCTCGGGGACCACGGGCGTCTCGGGGATTACCTCGCCTGGGACCGGAATCACAGGGACCTCGGGCGGCGCTTCCTCGGGCGGAGTTACCGGAGTCTCGGGCGTCTCAGGGACCACGGGCGTCTCAGGGACGACGGGCGTCTCAGGAACGACGGGAGTCTCAGGAACGACGGGAGTCTCAGGAACGACGGGAGTCTCAGGAACGACGGGAGTCTCAGGAACGACGGGAGTCTCAGGAACGACGGGCGTCTCAGGCGTCTCAGGCGTCTTGGGAGTCTTGGGAGTCTTCGGAGTCTCCGTCTTCCCAGGGCTCGAGGGCTTCGAGGGCTTCGTCGTCTTGCTCGTGGGACCACAACCGCCCACGAAGATCACAACAGCCAGCAACGTAAGGAACAATCCAAATCTTCTCATACTTCACCTCCCTTGCTTCGAAACAGGGTTGAATGGTGCTATTAGGATACCGCCTCTGGGGGCGGAAGTAAACAAGCCCCCGACCATGGCGGGAAAAAAAATCGGACGGTTTGTCCCAACTCGCGAGGTATTCGCTCCAGAATTCTACCGATGCACTGTCAAAAGATGGCAGCAGCCCCCCAATCGGGACTAATTTCGCGAACCGCCGAAAAGCCTGCCCGAGCCGTTATCTCCACAGATACGGGCTGCGAGGGCGCCAGCCGGCCGATCATCAGCAGCGAACCGATCCACACGTGGGTGCCGTCGTATTCCTTCGGATCGAAGCATGGCATGGCTATCCAACCTTGGAGAAGGGGTCGCCTTTTCGATGATACTCGACAAGCGGTAGGGTCACCGCCACCCGGGTTCCCTCGCCGGGTGCCGACTCGATGACGACGTCGCCGTCGAGCAGGCGGGTTCGTTCGCGGATACCCTGCAATCCGAAGCGGTTCTCCTGGATAGTTTCGGGATCGAAACCCACGCCCCAGTCGCGAACTTCAACGTGAACCCGGTCGTCCGTTTGTTTGATCTCAATGCGAATCCGTTCGCTGTGGCTGTAGCGGCAGGCATTGTTGAGCGATTCCTGCACAACACGAAAAAGGGCCGTTTCCAGCGGTGGCGCCAGGCGGTCGAAGCGAACGTCGTGGACGAACTCGATTGCCTGGCTATCGCGGTCACGGGGCTCGCGGTCACGGGATTCGCAGACAAGATAATCGAGGGCCGCCACGATGCCCAATTCGTCGAGCACCGGCGGCCGCAGCCCGCCGATCAACCGCCGCGTTTCGATGATGCTGTTTCCCACGGCGTGTACGGCCTCCCGAAACTGTTCCCGGGCTTCCGCCGGCGCGGTCTCCCTGATTTGCTCGGAGCCTTCGAGGAGGAACTTGGCCGCGGTCAACTGCTGGGCAAACCCGTCGTGGATCTCGTAGGCCATCATCCGCCGGTCGCGCTCGTGCAGATCGAGCATCTGGCGGAGGGTGTGCTCCTCGTTCTTCAGCGCTTCGTGCGCATTCTTGGTTTCCGTAATGTCGGTACAGATAATCATCACGTTTCGCGTGGTGTCTTCCTCGATAACGGGCACAACCCGGCACGCCCACCAAACTCCGAAAACGTCGAGCGCCTCGACCGCTTGCGTCCGGCCGGTTTGCAGGGCGCGACCGAATGCCTCGCGGCACCTGACCTGATGGTCGGGGATCAGGGAACCGAACCCGTTCTTCCCCACCAGATCCTCAACGGTTCCACCCGGCGTTGGGTGGTTGGCGTACTGAATCGTTGCCTCGGTATCGACCATGATGACGAAGTCGGGCAGGTTTTCAAAGAGACTTCGCCATCGGGCTTCCGACTCTCGCAGCCGGTTTTCCGTCTCTTTCTGACGGGTGATGTCGTGGACGACGGCTTCGATCTCGGTGATGTCGCCGTTGGCGTCGCGCAGGATACGGCCCGAGACCATCGCCGTCATCGGCTCGCCGTCCTTGCGTTTACAATCGATTTCGACCGAGGCGTAGTCGGTGTCCAGGGAAGCGAAAATTCGCCGGCGCTGCTCGGGATCGCGGTAGAGGTCGCTGGGCAGATCGATGCCGAGCAATTCGTCCCGGTCGGCGTAGCCCAGCATTTCGACGAGCGTGTCGTTGACCTCCATGAACCGGCCCGAGACATTCGAGCGGAACACGCCGAACGGCATCTTCTGTAGAAAGGGGCAATCGCTGAGCGAGTGCGGCGGCATGACCAGATCGCCGATGCGG
>JABMRP010000198.1 GCA_013202535.1 Planctomycetota bacterium | reverse complement strand
CCAAGTCGCTCGTGGCATTCGTCGCACACAGAGTCGCGATTCGAGATGAATACCTTGAGGTTATCCGCCTGGTTCATGCGACAGGGAAGCCCTCAATCTTCAGGATCGGGAGTCATCAGCTCCCACATTTCATTCAGATGCAGCCAAATCGGGTCCGCATTCCTGGAGATGAATTCGTCGATCGGAAGACCCTCGATTTCCACTGGGCGGGGGACTCGCTTCTGCTTGCCATTGATAAAAATCGTCTCGAACTTGGCTTTCCACTCACGCCGTGCTTGCTTCCCGGCCTTGCTCAGTTTGCGTTTCCTCTTTGGCATCCGTCGTCCTCTTTCCTCGATTCCCCTGACACCGTCCCGCCAACGCTGAACCCAGATGGCGTATCCGAATACACGCCTTCTACTTCCGCGACCGATTCACAATCGGGCGACTGTCGATGCCGTCGATCACCTCCATCAAGCGAGGTTTCCGGCCGTGATTGGATCGAAACTCGTCGACGATGGCAGGCCACTCGCACCCGCGGCCAGCTTTCTTCAACAACCTCTTGATCCGCTTCAGGTAGGATCCCGCTTCGGGGTACGTTTTGGGGTTCGTCTCGGACGCGATCGAATCAGCGAGCTGCTGGTAGATTACCATGGCCCGGTCGGGATGCAACGATTCCACGGCTTCTGCGATCCTCGCGTCCCCGCGAGAAATGCGTGCCGGAAATGGTCGCGAAGCTGACTTGTTCGCCGCCTCTTTCTTGTCGAACCATCTCAGCACGTCATCCAAGCGTTTTTCTTCGATGGCCAGATCGATCAGCACATCGAACCGGGGGCCGTCGCGGAGGTGCCCAAAACGCCCGCGAGGTTCTATCGGTCTCGGTTGAGGTGGTTCGGGGAGCGGCCACGGAGATCCCGGCTTCCGTTTCGACTGGCTCTTCCCGGCCCTCTCCGGATGCCGGCCGGTCTCCAGAAAGCTTAGCGCTCCGCTCTGAACGTCCTGTTCGCATTTTGCCCTCTTCGCGGCTTTGAGTAGCCCCCGATAGCTGGCAACGCTCGGCCTATCGAAGAAGCGGGCGGCGGCGACTGCGGCGGGCAGAATCCAATCCTCGTTCCTGGTCGCGATTTCGCACAACAGGTCTTGGAGCTCGCTGATGATCCCCGCGTTCCTTGGCGAGGTCTCCCGCAATCCTTCCTCCGCCAACTCCGTAGCGCGATCAAAAGCATTCTCTTCCAGTAGCCTGCGAACGGCACGGGTATGGCTGCCGGAGTCACGGGCTTCGGCGACGCACAGTTGCGTCGCTTCGTCGGATCGCGCCGCTTTGTCGAGGGCATCCATCATCCAACCAGTCAACTGCTCGCGGGCATGGAATCCCGACAAATCGTGTACATCCCTCGAAGCCTTCGGTTGCCTTTCGAGTCGCTCTCGTAACCGATCGGCGACGGCAGACCATGTGGCCTTCTTCCAACGCCGATCCAGCACCGAACCGAAGTCGTCGCAGATTCCGTAGTCGTCCGCCAGCAACACGTCGATCGCATAAATGATCTTGTCTTCGTCAGAGCGGTCTGATTTCAGCAATGCTTCATCGATTACCCGCATGCACTTGCTGATCTGGAGGGAAGTTCCGCCGTCGTCGTGCGAGCGGCCGATCTGCTCCACCCCGCGCTGCACCAACTCTTCGCCGAGCTCCACGAGGACGTCGGCGTAGCCGTGGGCGAGCAGAGTTTTCAACCGCTCTTCCAGCCCGCTGTAGTCGGGAAGATGCCCCTCTCCCTTCCAAGAGTCCCACCAAGCGTCCTCAGCGGTCAACGATCGCATCTCCGAGCGAGCTTCGCGAAGAAGAAGATCGAATTGGCCGCCAGCCAGGGCGCTTTCGTCTGCGAGCGCCCTGCGCACGTGCGGATCCCGGTCGCTGATCTGCATGACGAGGCTGACCAGATCCTTGTGCGACTTCGATTCCAGATGCGACCGAATGTCAGTGTCGCTGATCTTGCGATCCTTTCGAACCGTAGAAGCTCGGATTTGTTGAGTCGGGGTCCCGGGTTTTGCCGCCTCTTGGGGGACCTCATCGTCCTCCCAGTCGTCATCGAGCCAGTCACCTTCATCCTCATCGTCGTCATAGAAATCGTAGCCACCACCTTCGATGACAGCCCACCGCGGCTCGGCATCCGGTACGGCGGGAACGTCGGCCCTTCCCTCAATTGCCTTGAGATACTCGACGATGACCGCCACCGCGTGCTTGCAGGCGAGCCCTACGGGACAAGAGCACTTCGACCTGATCCGATCGGCACGCCTCCGTTTCGCCGCATCAAGCTCGACGCGCGTCGCGTACCTCTCGCCACCCTCCACCCACGCCAGCAGCACGCCCGCCTCGGAGAGGCACAGCTGCTTCACTCGCCCCTGTCGCTGATACGACTTACCGCGCGATACGCTCCGCGAGCCCGCCCAGTCGTCCAGATCGTTCCAAGTCAGCTTTTCCCACGCCGCGACGGTTGATGGGTTTGCGGACCTTGGCTCGTTTTTCCCTTTGGTCACAGGGGAAAACCCTCCATGAGGCTCAATCCATCTTTCCGAAGTCCCTCCCATCCAAAAAGTTGTTTCCACCGGCTCCCTACGAGATTGGGAGGGGGACCACAACACAAGGAGGTCTTAGGGCCAGACTCGGTAATTCTGAGCTCAGCATAGCCGGGTCAACTCCAATCAGAAAGGGAGACCCGATAGGCCAGGGGCGGAGGGGTTCCGGGAGAGTGGCAGCGCGGCGAGGCTTGTTATATGAGGATCGTATCCTCATATTGCAATCATGCTGTCCCGTACTCTCCACCGGTACCTCGTCGAAGCCGCCGCGACCCTCCCGGTCGTGACCCTGACCGGTCCACGGCAGTCCGGGAAAACCACCCTGGTGCGGACCGCTTTTCCGGATCTTCCCTATTCCACGCTGGAGGCGCCGGACACCAGGGAGCGCGCACTGGTCGATCCACGCGGCTTTCTTAAGGCGCTTCCGGACGGAGCGGTGCTCGACGAAGTGCAGCGCGCGCCGGATCTGCTTTCCTACATCCAGGGAATCGTGGACGAGGATCCGCGTCCGGGCCGATTCATCCTCACGGGGTCCCAGAACCTCCTGCTGCTGGAAGGTGTCTCGCAGACCCTCGCCGGCCGCACTCGGATCCTCAACCTGCATCCGTTCTCGCTGTCGGAGCTCGCTCAGCGCGAACCATGGGACCCCGAGTCCGTCTCCGTCCCGACCCGCACGCGCCCGGCCGCGACCGGGCGTTCCCTGCATACTGCGCTACATGCAGGCTTCTACCCGCGGATCCATGATCGCGGATTGGACCCGGTCGCCTGGCTCGCGGACTATCGAGCGACCTACGTAGAGCGCGACCTCAGGCAGATCCTGACCGTGCAGGACCTCGAGACCTTCGCGCGCTTCCTCGGCTTGTGTGCCGGCCGCAATGGTCAGCTCCTCAACGCCTCCTCGCTCGGAAACGATGCGGGAGTCGACCACACCACGGCTCGACGATGGCTGTCGGTCCTCGAGGCCAGCTTCCTCATCATGCTCCTCCGGCCGCATCATCGGAATTTCGGCAAAAAGCTGATCAAAAGCCCGAAGATCTACTTCCTCGATCCAGGCCTCCTCTGTTCTCTGCTTGGGATCCGCAGTGCGGATGACCTGCGGGTCCACGCATCGCGTGGTGCCGTCTTCGAGTCGTTTGTGCTGGCCGAGCT
>JABMRP010000197.1 GCA_013202535.1 Planctomycetota bacterium | reverse complement strand
TCGGCGGCCCAAGGTGTTCCTCTGGGACGAGCCCCTGGCGAATCTCGACACCCGGCTCCGCGATCGGCTGCGCGGCGAGATCCGTCGTCTGCACACCCGGCTGCAAACGACCACCATTTACGTTACTCACGATCAGACCGAGGCGATGACCCTCGGCGATCGGCTGGCGGTGATGTGCGACGGCCGGATCCAACAAGTCGGAACACCCCAGGACATCTACGATCGTCCGGCCAATCGGGCGGTGGCCGAGTTGATCGGCGACCCCGGCATGAACCTTCTCGAAGGCCACATCGAGCGGACCGATGGTCGGGCGACGTTCGTATCCGGCGACGCGCGTGTGCCGCTGCCCGAAGAGCTTGCAAGCCGCGCGATCGAATCCACCGGCCAGCCGCTCGTGTTGGGCATTCGGCCCGAGCACTTGCTGCCGGTTACGCACCAGACACCAGCCGCATTCGAGGCCGTGGTCGAGTCGATCGAGACTCGCGGTCCCGATCGATACGCCCATCTCCGCCACGGTACGTGTTCTCTGATCGCCCGCCTTGGGGCCGGTGTCGAAGTACCCGAGAACGGCCGGTTGTCTTGGACCTTCGCCGCCGACAAGCTGCATCTGTTCGACGGGCACAACGGAAACGCGTTGGTTTGAGCGACCTCTATTCCTTCATAATCCCGGCGGATTGTTCGGCTTCAGACTACATTGTAGGCTGGCGTGCTGGCGCCCGAGTGCCTATATTGGGGGCGTTGGGTGGAGTGAAAGAGATCGCGGGAGGCTGAACATTGGGCGAGAGTGTAGTAAGAAACCGAACGATCCGCCGGACAAGCCGGCGGGATTTCAAGGGAACCAAACATTCCACTCATTCCCACGGGAGATTGTCATGCGAACGATCTGGCGAACGAGAATGGCATGGCTGGCATGGTTGACTCCGTTGGCGGTCGCCCTGGGGTGCTTCGCCGGGTGTGGCGGAAACGAGTCTTCGCGACAACCGGTAAAAGAGCCGGTGGAGAAACCCTCGGAAGAACCGGTGGAGCCGAAAGCTGCATCGACGTGGGAGAACCCGACCGAGGAGGAATGCCTCCAGCTTGCCCGAACGATGGAAGAGGCCCTCCAGACCGGCGACGCGAAGGCTTTCAACGACGGGATCGATTGGGATGCCCTTCTGGAAAGGGCCACGGTCGGCGTCTTCGGAACCGAGGAAGAGCGCCGCAGTTTCTGCAGCGGGGGCAAACGATCGATGCGCGGCGGTAGGGGCCTAGCCCAACGGTTGGTGGATGAAGCCAACAGTGGGGGAAGTTATCGCTTGCTGAGGATTCGCCAACGAGACGGCCAACAGCGCGCCCTCTTCCGTCAGTTAGGGCCGGGTGGTTCCGGCTTGAATTACCACGAATTGATCCTGGTCCGCAGACCAGACGGACAAGTCAAAGTCGTCGACGGTTACAGCTACGTGCCCGCAGAACTCTTCTCCAAGAGTCTCCGCCGTTCATTTCTGCCCCTGACCGCCGGAAGATCGGGAAAGGTCCGGAAAACACTCTCCCGACAGGATCAAGAGCTGATGAAGTACGTGTCCCAGTTCCTTGAACTGTCCGCTGCCGTGAAGGATGGGCGAGGTGAAGAGGCGCTGGACATATACAACGCGCTTCCCGAATCACTCCGGCAAGACAAGAACAACCTCATACTTCGGCTACAGGCGGCGAGTGCAGTCGACGAACCAACATATGCGGCGGCAATCGAAGCGTTCCGCCGTTATCACCCGAACGACCCCTGCCTCGACTTGGTCCTGATCGACGACCACTTGATGAAGGGGAAGTACGACGAAGCACTCGCGAGCATTGACCGACTCGACAAAGCCGTCGGCAGCGATCCATACCTGAACGTGATGCGGGCCGGTGCCTACAGCGAGATGCAGGACTACGCAAAGGCGAAGCAGTGTGTCCGACAAGCTATCGAGGCAGACGACACTTTGATCAACGCTCACTGGGCGCTGGTGAACATCTCGCTGGACGAAAAGGACTTCGCCGAAACGACGCGGTTGATGAAAACCATCGCCGATCGGTTCGAGTTCGAGGCAAACGACCTGACGACCGAGCCCGAGTACGCCGAGTACGTCAAATCGCCGCACTATCAGGAATGGCTGGACTGGCAGCGGCGATGAGTGGCTCGCCCCCGAGAAGTTTAGCCCAGGCACTTGTGCCCGGCGTTGGGAGGGGGCAACCGTGCTTCAAAACGCCGGGCACGAGTGCCTGGGCTAAACGTTTAAGGGTGCCCGCGTTGCACTTCTTTGACAGCCCAGCGGGGTAGTCGTTACAGTGGAGGTAGGAAACGGGGCCCTAATCTGATATCGGTAACGGAGGGAGAACGTGTCGTCGGAGTCGGTCCAAGAACCGTCGCGGCCAAAAGAAAACCCGGTCGCGGTAACGCTGCCTGGGCCACGGCCGCCGGTGCGCTTTCGGATGGCCGCCCACGTGAAGATGACCGTCGCTTGCGCGCTGTTCTTCGCGTTGACCGTCTGGCAAGGGTTCGACGGGGCGCCGCTCTATCTGTACGCGATCGTGTTCGTGCTGCTGGTGGCGGGAATCTATCTGCGCCGCATTCTACTGCTGGCCGGGGCCGCGGTGGCCGTACTGGTGGGCAGTGTGATGAAGCCGGTGCTCACGCCGACGGAAGAAAAGACGTCCAATTGGGCCGCGGCGGTGATCCCGTTTACCGTGGTCGATGCCGGGAGCAAGGAGCCGATCTTCCTGGCCACGGTCCGCGTGCTCTCCGGGTATCGCGAGGCGCCGGCACCCCAGGGCGTGTTGACCAGTCCCAAAGGTGAGGCCGACGTGCCCGGCATGTTTCGGCACGAGATGACGACCACCACCACCGGCTGGAATCGTGAGACGGAGATCCGCCGCACGTTCCGCTTCTCCGGATGTACGATCGAGGTGGAGGCCGAAGGATACGAGCCGCTGCACGGCGATCTGGCCGACTACGTGCCCGAGACCTGGGACCCCGACGGCGAGCCGCTGCAAGGGGCCGTCGTCGAATTACAGTCGAAGCCGGGATCTTGATATGATCCTCGTTCCCACGCTTTCCGCTCGTTCCCACGCTTCCGCGTGGGAACGCACGCTTGGACGCTTCGCGTCCCTTTTGCTCGCAAGACGCCGGGTACTTGTCGCGCCAAGCGTTGTCGGACAGGGACGCGAAGCGTCCAGACTCCCGTTCCCACGCGGAAGCGTGGGAACGAGCGGAAAGCGTGGGAACGAGGAT
>JABMRP010000196.1 GCA_013202535.1 Planctomycetota bacterium | reverse complement strand
TCCTTAGAGTAGCCATCTCGCTGGAGCGAGATGTAGCTCCGTTCTGGCCGTTTCACTCCACGAAATGCACCCGCGCGACAAAAGGCTACATCTCGCTCCAGCGAGATGGCTACTATCTCAATACGAATGCGTTCCCAACACGACCTCGCAGCCGAACTTCCCTTCCAGTGTGGCTTTCAGATCGTCGAAATCGATCGGGCATTGCGCGGTTTCCATGGCCGCTTTGACGCACGTGCCCAAGTGGATCACGTCGATGGGGCGATCCAGGTTCTTCGTGATTTCGGCGAGCAGCTTCACCCGAGGCACGGTCAAGCCCGGACAGTCGCCGCAGTCGGTCATGGCCACCAGATTGATTTCATCGTGCCTGGCGAACTCGCCGTTCTTCTCCTTCATTCCCTTGTAGCACTTGGCGCACCCGATGCACGAGTGGTCCTTGATCTTCTTGCAGTAAAGAATGGCGACGTTAGGCATCATGTTCTCCTAGGGATATTACGATTGGGGATCGAGCGGGCGGAGCGTGATTTCGCGAAACCAGACTTTGCAGCCGTGGTCCTGCAACTGGATCCGGCCCTTCCGGTTGAGGGCGAAGTCCTTGACCCGGCCGAATTTGCTGGCGGCGATTTGCTCCTTCCACTGCGGGCTGCTCGTGTCGGTCTCGACGATCTTCTCGCCGTTGAGCCAGTGTTCGATCTTCGTCCCGCGGATAACGATTTGCGAGTGGTTGTACTCGCCGACCGGCTTGAGTTGCTTCTTTTCGTTGGGACCAAAAAGCGCGTACAGCGCGCCGGCGCTGCCTTTGCTCTGGTTTGGTTTCTCCTGGGGCGCCTCGCCGGTGAGTTGGTATTCGCACCCCAGCCATCCCGGGTGCCCGAACACGCCCTTTTCGTAGAACTGCACGCGATACTTCACGCCGCTGTTGCCGCGCGGCGCGATTTTCCAATGGAAATCGAGTTGGAAATTCTCGTGCCCGACGTCGGCGTAGATGGGTCCGCCCCGTTCGGCCCGGACCAGCACGCCCTCCTCGACCTTCCATCCCACCGTCACCGGTTCGCCGGAGGCCGTAGTCCAGCCGTCGAGCGATTTGCCGTCGAACAGGGCAATGACCCGATCGTCTTTCTCGGCCCCTTGCCCCCAGGCGGTCGTTTCGGCACCCGTCACAAGCAGGGCCGCGAACGTCCCCGTCAGCAACAGCGTAGCGAGCGATCGTCGGTCGGTTCTCATGGTGGCTCCCGATGGTTGTGGTTTGGATAGCGTCAAGGGTACATTCTATTATGCAAGCCATGGGCGATCAACCTCGTACGCCCATTTCCTGGACGCCGGCATATCGACACGGTAGGATGGCCCGTACGGTTGTTTGTCCAGGGAACGTCCAACGCCAAAGGTGGATCATGATGCGTACCGGCCGAGTCTTCGCGTATTGCCTGACCCTGGCGATGTTGCTGTCGCCGTTTTCCGTACAGGCCGCGGACTGGCCGCAGTGGGGCGGACGCGACTGCCGCAATCTGGTCTCCGCGGAGCGGGGACTGCCCGCGGACTTCGTGCCCGGCACGAAACTACCCAGCGGCGCCGGGATCGACCCGGCGACGACAAAGAACGTCCGCTGGACGGCCCGGCTCGGCTCGGCGACCTACGGCAACCCGACGGTCGCCGACGGGCGCGTGTTCGTGGGCACCGACGATCTGCTCCTGGCGGCCAATCCGCGATTCCAGCGCACGCGCGCCGGACTGGTGCAGTGTTTCGACGAGGCGACCGGGCGGCTCCTTTGGCAGTTGGTCGTTCCGCGGCGAAACAACTTGCCGCCCGAATCGCATTTCGGGCATCAACACCTGGGCGTCTTGTCGTCGCCCACCGTCGACGGCAAGCGTGCCTACGTGGTGACCAGCGCCGGCGATATCGTCTGTCTCGATGTCAACGGTCAGGCGGACGGCAACGACGGGCCGTTTGTCGACGAGGGGCAATACATGGCCGGTGCGGGGAACAAGCCGGTCGAGTTGACCGACGCCGATGCCGATATCCTCTGGCGGTTCGACCCGATCGACGAGCTTTCCGTGGTCGTCCACGACGCGGCCAGTTGCGCGGCGTTGATCCACGGCGACCTGGTTTACGTCGGCACGTCCAACGGAGTGGACGGACCGCACGCGAAGGTCGTCTCGCCGAAAGCCCCTAGCTTGATCGTGCTCGACAAGAACACCGGGCGACTGGTGGCCACCGACGACGGGCGAATCGGCCCGAAGCTATTCCATGCCCAATGGGCGGCGCCTTCGTTGGCCGAGGTAAACGGCAAGACGCTCGTTTTCCTCGGTGGGGGCGACGGCATCTGTTACGCACTGGAGGCGATTTCCCAGGCCGCCGACCAGCCCGTCGTGCTGAAAACCGTGTGGTCTTACGACTGCAATCCGCCGGAGTACCGATTGCGCAACGGCAAACCGATCCCCTACTACGAAGGCGATAAGCGGAAATCGTATAGCACCAACAAGAACGACGGCCTTTACCTGGGTCCCAGCCAGATCATCGCCACGCCCGTCTTCCACAAGGGCCGCGTCTACGTGACCATCGGTCAGGACCCGGCCCACGGCCGCGGGAAGGGGTTGCTCCACTGTATCGACGCCACACAGACCGGCGATATCACGAAGACCGGGTGTATCTGGACCTACGACGGGCTCGATCGCAGCATGTCGACCGTTGCGGTGGACGACGGACTGCTCTACGTTCCCGACATCGCCGGCCGGTTGCACTGCCTCGACGCCGACACGGGCCGCTGCCACTACGTCTTCGAGACCAAGGCGGAAACCTGGGGCGGAACCCTGCTGGCCGATGGGAAAGTCTATCTGGCGACGAAGAAGGACTTCTTCATCCTGGCCGCCGGCAAGGAACCCAAGGTGCTGGGGCGAATCTATCTCGGCGCGCCGGCCTACAGCACCCCGATCGCCGCCAACGGCGTGCTCTACATCGCCTCGCAGCGCTATCTCTGGGCCGTCCAGCAGAAACCGTAGGCGCCCGGCCCCGGCACGAGTGCCTTGTTGTTATACACAAATCCCGCCGGCTTGCGGCCTGTCGATTTAATCGGATTCTCGCGGATATCGCCGACCACTCACGCAGAGGCGCGGAGCACGCGGAGGTTCTTCGAGTCTCTTGGTTGAAGCAGATCACATGCCGTGTTATTCCACCAACTTGTTTTCCTACGCCTCTGCGCTCTCCGCGTCTCTGCGTGAGACCCCTTTGTTCTCCGGGGCGTGAACGGTCACCTAAATCGGCAAGCGGGCCGGATTTATGGAGAACAGCGAGGTACCCAACCGCCAATCTCATCTGGCATGAGGTCCTATGGTTTTTTCCCCGGCAAATGGACCTCCTGCCCGCACTTCCGGGCCCATTGCATGGTGGCGATGAACTTGGGCGCTTTGGTTGGATCTTCGTCGTAGTACTGCATGATCCCCCAACTCCCCCACTTGCCCCAGCGGCCGACCGACGAGAAGTAGCAGAACAGGTCGCCGCCGGAATCGGTCCAGGCGTCGAAGTACTTGCGGTAGATTTCACCCATGCGGGGATGGACGTTGGCGGCTTGAAAGAGCCCGGTCATGGTCTCGTTGTTTTCGCCCCCACCCACGCCCACGGCATGTTGACCGCCCTCGTAAGCCAGCAGCTTCAGACCGAACCGGTCGGCCAACTCCTTGGTCGCCGCAATGCCACGAATCGACTTGGGGAGCGATTCCTTTTCCAGATGGTCGAGCACCTGATCGACGGTCCATCGGGCGACCACGTCGGCGGTCAGTTCCTTACCTTGGCGCGGGACGTTCATGCCGATGTACGGAGCGATGGCCAACGCGTCGGCGTGGCGGTGGGCATCCTGGTACGGAAGAATAATCCGCTCCATCCACCAGACATTTCCCGACTGCCAGGCCAACACGCGCACGAGCCGCTGGCGGCCGCCGAACACGTCCTCCCAAATCTTGAAGATCTCGACCGACCGCTGGGCGTAGTACTTGCCGCCGCCTTCCCAGGGCCGCTCGGCCGGGCCGATGCCCAACTGTTTGGCCTTCTCCCAACTGTATCGGGTCTGGGGGAAGATGTTGTTCCACACCTCGTTGGAGTACTCGATGTAAACCGTTCGCCCTGGGTCGAGCCGGTCCTTGACCAACTTTGCGAACTGGCGAACGTACTCGTCGTCGGCCAGATGGGGCATGCAGAACCAGGGATCGGCTTCGAGCCGGTTGCACAGATCGATCATCACTTCGGCCGCCACGCCTTGGCGCGAGAACGTCGCGTCGTTGGGCGTGGGCCGATCGTCCCAGGTCCGGATCTTCGATCCGTTGGTCTTCATCCAATCCATGAACCGCAGGCATGCCACGCCCCGCCATCGCTGGAGAAAGACCGGATGAAACGGGTTCTGGCGGTAGGTGTTCTCGAAGCCGGGCATAATGACGCGGATATTGCGGACGCAGTCGTCGGGGTCGGTCTCGGTGACCCGCAGAAAAAACCCGCCCCGGGAGGAATCGATTTCGACGACCATTCGGCCCGGCTCGCTGGAAATGGTCTCAACACCGTTGGAAAACCCGACTTCCCCCCGCCCGTCGTACAGCACCGTGTAGCGGCCGGCCGGATAGTGGCCCCCCTGGATCGTGCAGATCGGCGTCTCGGCAAAACAGTCCGGGGCGAGTCGCTGGACCCAGCCATGTTCGTCCAGCGCCAGTTCGGGGCCCTGCCCCCAAGGCTTTCCCTTCTCTTGGCTGATCCACGGCCGGGCGAGGCGGAAGACGTCGACAAAGGGCAGTTCGGTGTTCCAATCGGCCGGGCCGTTGAGATTCATTCCCAGTCGCGGCCGGGCCGGCTCGGCCGCCAAGCCGGGTGCCGAAGACGCGGCGGCCCAGAACAGGGGGGCCCAGAGAAGAAAAGCCGTCAAGGCAATCGATGTTCGCGTCGATCCGAACCGCATGGTGGTATCCTCGGGGTTGTTGAGATTAGCCTGTATAGTAGCCAACTCGCTCCGCGAGATGTAGCCTTTGAAGCTCCAGGAAGGTCTCGCTACGTCTCTCGGAACGACGGGCCGCATCTCGCAGCCTAACAGGCTA
>JABMRP010000195.1 GCA_013202535.1 Planctomycetota bacterium | reverse complement strand
TGCGGATGCGGCTTGATGCTCGGTGGAGGTGAGTGGTAATTGTAGGCGTACATGCCGACGAGCTTGCCGGGATGTTTGTCGCTTACCGCGGCCGCCACCTCGTTGGCCAGCAGCAGGGCCCGATCGGTGACGCTTCCAAGTTCCGCGCACCGATCGCACTCGCACCAGCCGCCGCCGTCGCTGGGATCCATGGAGATGCTATCGGAGGCCGGGTCACGGTCGAACTGGCCCACGGCGTACTGGACCACGAGTTTTCGCACGTTGGGATTGCCAATGCAGAGCTTGGCCTGGCCCGTGACGTTTCGTCGCCCTTCGACCAGCGCGTAGAACTCCGGGTGTTCGTCGAACTCCGTTTGGTGCGCGCTGATAATACCGCCGTAGGCATGGCCCGTCTTCAATTCGATCCCCGAGGTCGCCCGGTTTCGTGTACACCAATCGCGATAGGGCTCGGCGTTGTAGTCCCAGGCGCCGAATCCGTACCAGATTCTCCGGGCCACGTAGTCGGGCGACTCTTCGACGTCCAACGCGACGGCCAGCTCCGGGCTGCGCGGCACGACTTCCCACCGCTGGCCGGGAAAAAACTGCCGGTAGCCCAAGCGATACAAAAAGTCCCACACCGCGTGCTCCACGGCAAGTTCGGTGGCACCCAGTAGGAAAACACCTTCGGCGTGCGTTCGCAGCAGATAGTCCTCCCGCTGGTGAGGCTCCGGATCGGCCCAGCGCCGGGCCAGCGGCAGCTTGGGGAAATCACCGGGCAAGCCGACCGCGAGGCCGCGGCTGCCGTCGCCGGTGCTCACCTTGAACTCGGCGCCGGTAATCCGCGACAGGTAGCGTGCCAGAGTCGTCGCCGCTTCACGGGTCCTGTCCGACGCTCCTTCGCCTGTAACGATCGTCTCCAGCGGTTTTCCATCAGCGGCAAGGCTTACCCGAGTCGGCCGGGGCGCGTCACTGCCGGCGGGCTCCCCGGCCTCTGTAAATCCGGCTGACAGTACCGCCAGCAGCAGGGCTAAAGGCTTTCGTCGCATGGCTGTCTCCCGGAATATGAGGTGATCCTGGCTCGAGCCACCTTGGCCTCTCGCCGGAGCCCCTTGTCACGAATACCCAAAGTATACAGCAAGGGCGACCCATTACCAGCTTGCCAGCCGAGCGCCGATCGGCGAGAATCTGAGTCTGGTCACTGGTCAACGCGTGCGGTATAATCCGCACTCCCAGAAGGCATGGTGCTGCGATGGCAAAAAAGAAGAAACGAGCCGAGGCGAACGACGGGTCAGGCGACCAGGCCGCCGCGCTATCGCTGCCGCCGGGCGTGAAGCTGCTCCGCACGCTCCAAGGGCACCAGGACGCGGTCTATAGCGTGGCGTTTGATCCGCAGGGCGAGACGCTGGCCAGCGGGAGCCGTGACAAGACGGTGAAGCTCTGGGAGGCGCGCAGCGGCAAGCTGCTCCGCACCTTCCAAGCGCACACGAGGCAGGTTATCAGCGTGGCGTTTAGCCCCACGGGCTCCATACTGGCCAGCGGGTCCACTGCCCACACAGTGAAATTGTGGGAGCCGGCCAGCGGCAAGCTGCTCCGCACGCTCGAAGGGCACGCCGCTTCGGTAATAAGCCTGGCATTCAGCTACGACGGCGACTTTCTGGCAAGTGGAAGCGTCGACGACACGGTGCGAATCTGGCAAGTGCGTGACGGAGCGGTAAAGCACTCACTTCACGGCTTCAGCGCGAAGGCATGTCCGGTTGCGTTTAGCCCAACCGTTTCTGTTCTTGCTACGGGCGGCAGGCATCAAACGATGCAGTTGTGGAACACCATGACCGGGCGACGGCTGAGTTTTCTCGAAGGTCACGCAGAAGCGGTCTCAAGCATCGCGTTTGATCCGCAGGGCAGCACGCTGGCGAGCGGGAGTCTTGACAACACGGTGAAGCTCTGGGAGGCGCGAAGCGGCAAGCTGCTCCGCACGCTCGAAGGGCACACCGGGGCTATCGCTATCGTCGGCTTCTCCCCGGACGGTCGGCTGCTGGCATCGAAGAGCCACGATGACACAATCCGCCTGTGGAGTTGCAAGACGTGGGAGACGGTCGCGGTCATCCCGGAACCGGTAGACACACGGATTCCCGCGCTCGCCTTTCATCCCACGCTGCCGCTGCTGGCCACCGCCGGCTTGAGCCCGGGCATGTCGGACTACGAGTGCTCCCGGCTGATCCACCTCTGGGATCTGGACTTCGACGTGCTGCTGGGCAAGCGCCGCGCCCGCCGGCCCGCTGCGCCCGTCGAGGTATCCGTTCAGCACCGGACCGCCAAGGTGATCTTGGTGGGCGACACGGGCGTGGGCAAGAGCGGTCTGGCTCATCGTCTCGTTCGGGGCAAGTTCATCGACACCCGCTCGTCGCACGCCCGGCAAGCCTTGGTTTTGGACAGCACCACGGTCAAGACGGCCGGCGGCGTGGACGAACACCGCGAGACGGTGTTGTGGGACTTGGCCGGGCAGCCCGCTTATCGACTCGTCCACCAGCTTGCCATGGACGACGCCGCAGTGGCCTGCGTGTTGCTGGACGCGAGGAGTGAAACCAATCCTCTGGAGGGGGCCGCCTATTGGTCGCAGGCGCTCGACCAGGCCCGTACCAACGCGCCCATCGCCAAGCTCCTGGTGCCGGCGCGGATGGACGTGGGCGGCCTGCCCGTGAGCCCCCAGCGGCTGCGGGCCTTTGCCCACGAGCACGGCTTCGCCGGCGTTTTCCCCACGAGTGCGTTCACGGGGGAGGGTTGCGACGAGTTGCTGGCGGCCATCCGCGAGCACGTCCACTGGGACGATTTGCCGGCGGTCTCCAGCACCGCAACGCTGGCCGCGTTGCGGGATTTCGTGGGCAGGCTGAAAGGCGAAAAGGCCGCGGAAACGGAGGCACCATGAGCGAAGCATCCCAGCCGCTGTTGACCATTGCGGACCTCCACCATCGTTTCGAGACCGACTACGGGCAACCGGTGCCGCTGGAGAAGTTCATCGCTTACCTCCAGCGGCTGCAGGACACGGACGCGGTGGACGTGCTGGCCTTTCACAGCGTGGGCCAGGAACCTAAGCCGGAGACCTTGGTTCTGCTTGACCCCACGCGCGTCGATGCCTACGCCAGCGCGTTGCTCGTGGCCGCCAAAGACGAGCCGGACGGCCCCGGCCACCTGGCGGAATCACGCGTGCGCAACGGCGACTTCAACCTGCCCGACTCCGAGCGGCTGGGCGACAAACAGTCCGAGCGACACTTGTTGTGGTTTGTCGTGGAGAGCCTATTGAGCCGCGATTTGGCCCTGCGGGAGACGATCAAGGGGGAGGACTACGTGGTTTTCCCGGCGCAATGCACGCGTGAATTGAAGTTCCCCGGCAAGGGAGTGTTAGGCGTGGCCTACGACTTCGCCGGGCCGGTGAAGAGTATCTACGCCACGCTGATCGCTCAGCTTGCGCACTTCGAGGGCTTCAGCAAGCGCGAGTTCTTCCAGGACGCGGCCGCCTATCGCGCCAAGGCCGGCGGTCGATGCCTGGTCCGCTTGACCGATCACGGCAACGGCACGGGCGAACTGGAAGTGTCGTTCAAGGAAGGCACGCCGCCCGCCGTGCGGCAGGGTTTCCTTGAGTTCATGTCCAAGCACTTGAAGTCCCGCGGCAAGCCTGACAGCGTCAAGACACGGCACGCGTATCACTGCCCCGAATGCAGCTATTCTTTCGAGGATCGCGTAGTGAAACTGCGCCTGGAATCGCGGAAGAAGAAGCTGCTCTGCCCCGTCTGCGAAGCGAAGACTCCGTTGGTGAACCTGCTGGCCGTCCCGACGCTCGCCAGCACGGCCATCGCCGATCGGATGGACGCCAACGCCAAGGCCGGTCGCCAGCGGATCACCGCGGAGTGGGTCATCAAGGCGAAGGTGGCCGAAGGCAAGTATGACGTGTTCCTCAGCCACAACTCCAAGGACAAGGCCGCCGTGGAGGAGATCGCGCGCCAACTCAAGAGGGTTGGCATCCGGCCGTGGCTGGACAAGTGGGACCTCGAGCCAGGGAAGTCGTGGGTGGCTGCGCTTCAGAAGGCCATACCGAACATCGACTGCGCCGCGGTGTTCTACGGCCCCGCGGGCATCGGGCCTTGGGAACAGGAGGAGATGGAAGCGTTCCTGGTGGAGTTCGTGTCGAGAGGATGCAGCGTTCTGCCGGTGATCTTGCCCGACGCACCGAAGGAACCCGACTTGCCTGTGTTCCTGAAGACCAAGACTTGGGTAAACATGCGCGACTGGAAGGAGCCGGACAGCGATGCGTTCCCTCGGTTGGTCTGCGGAATCCTCGGCATACCGCCGGGCGATTCACCCAAGGGCGTGAATGCCCGCCACGTTTGGGAATGCCAGGGAGGGAGATGAACAACGCCCCCTACGAGACGGTTGTTGGCACGCTCAAGGGCCGCCTCGCTATGAATACCCGGAGTATACCGAAAGGCCGGCTTCACGCCAGCTTGCCAACCGAGCCCCGGTCGGCGAAAATCGGTGTCCGGGGGCAGTTCTTGAGCGACGTCCGATCTGCTGGGGAGGGACTGCCATGCTGACCCTCTTGAGCATCTGAAAGCGGGGAGGCCTCACCGATGCCCACGCCACACATTCGATTTGCCGTTCGGTGGCACCATGAAGCTCCCCCTTGAATCCGCAGCCATCAAGCAACCGTCACTCCACGGCGACCACGGTCTGAGCCTTGATCTCGATGTGACGATAGTGTGAAGTGCGGCTGCGCCAGCGGATGTCGATGATTGTCGGCTCCGACCACACGCTCGGCTCGACGGGAACCCGCCTCTCCTTCCCGTTGAGGACGAATACGATCTCGTCGCCCTCGCGGTGGATGTGGATCTTGGCCGTCAGACCGTGCCAGGCGTTGCTGATGTTAAGGCTCTTGCCCCAAACGGTGACCCAGCAACCACCGGTGTTGGTGTACGTGGCCTGTCCGTAGCTGAAATCCATGTCGATCGACAGATCGCCCTGGTAAGCGTTCCGCGTGCGGAGGAACGATGCCGGGCCGCGGGGGGCTCTACCGCCGTCGCCGGCCATGGTCCATTTGTCGTTCCACGCCCAATACTTCGCGGTGGCGGCTTCGTTGTCGAACTTGAAGACCGGTTGGCGAATGTTGTTGGTCAGCTCGATCGTCCCATGGGTCCGAATCTCCTCCAGTCGTCGGTCGATTTTCACTTGGACCAAACCGGAGATTTCCGCCCGCGCCGCTTGATACCAAGAACCGGCCCGGAGCATCATGGATTTCCGCGCGTTGCCTTCTTCCGCCTGGGCAAGCTCCCACCACCCATCACCCAACGTCACTTCTTCCTCGGCCGAAGTAGCACCGGCAATCTCCTTTTCGGCTAGCGCTTTCAATCGAGCATCGCTACCCAAAGCCAGCATGGCGATGCCCTTCTCCCAATCGCTCTTGGCAAGGCACAGGTAGCGGCCGACGGCGAGATTCGCTTCCGGGTCGGTCGGATTGCCCTTCAAAACGGCCCGGGCCTCCTCAACTTCAGCAAAAGCCTTCTCGGATTCCGCGACATCCTTGCTGATCGCCAGCATCTTCTTCAATAGCGCTCTGTCTCGGGAGCTGCGGGCCAGATCGAGCGCCGTCGGAGCCAAACGCTTCGTTGTCTCGTAGTCGTCTTGATCGAGCGCAACGTGGATCAGAGGAATCGCCACTGCGACCACTGCCTTGCGCTGTTCCGAAGATCTTGCGTTGGCGGCGGCGGCGAGCAGCGTGTCGAGCTTCATCCCGGGGTTGTCGACCTGATACGCCCGGGTGATCTCGTCGACGGCCTTCAGCGCGTCTTTGGCTTCGCCTGCTTCAATGGCGATGTCCCTGGCCACCCACAAGAGCACGAAGCGACTGGCCGGGTCGTCCTTGGTCTTCCCTGCCAGGTCAAGCATCTTCTGGGCCACGGCGGCCTTTTCGGCGGAATTCCTGGCCGCGTCGTACTGCGATCCGAAGATCTCGCGTACGAGTTCCCGGGCCGTCGCTTGGGCAGCGCCGTCCGGCACCGGGGCCCTCTCCTGGGCCAACGCCCCGGTCGTAGCGGCCACCAAGGTCCCGAGGACCAGAACGGCTCGTTGGGCAGTACGTTGGATGCGGCGGGAACGGATGCAATGGTCCCTCATGGCTCGCCCTCGGGTTTCTGGCCAACTCGCGATGGCCTTCGATCGGCCGGATTTCCCCTGCTAGGGGTGCAAATCCCGGCAACGCAACATGTTTCCGGAACGCCGCAACCGTAGTTTGAACGGCCAGAGCGGCCTTGTCAAGTGTTTCACCGCCTGGTAGACGTGCCCCCATCCTTCGTCCCGTCTTACTCGGCGTCCGGCGTCACGGCGGAAGCCACGGTCCCCGTGGCGGCCCACTGGACGCCGCGGATCAGGAGTTGCTGAAAGCCCTTGTTCTCCATGATCTTGGCGTCGTGTCCCAGCAGGGTGGCGAAGCAACGCCCCTGTCCATACGTCGCCGCGACCACGGACGGTTCCCACTGGTTGGTGCCGCTCGGTTCGTGCTGTTTGTCGGAGTAGGCCGATGCCAAGACGGTCGCTCCCTCGACCACCCCCGGCTTGTTCCACAACTCATCCCGCATCGTGAATCCCTCCAGAGCGGCCATCAGCGGATGGTCGGCCTTGTCGATGCGGATTTCGAATTCGTGCTGACGACCGTGGCCCGTGGCGCCCAGATTCCAATAGACCAGCGCCACTTTGCGGTACTCCGGCCAGTCCTTGTAGAACGAGCTGCCGCCGGCGTGAACCGTGACGTGTCCCTTGCCGCCACGCACGAAGTCCAGGTAGGCTTGGCGCGTCTCGTCCGTCCACGCGGCTTCCGCCTCTTGGGAGCCACCGCCCCAACTGTTCCAGTCGCTGAGGATCACGTCGTAGTTGTTCAGGTTCTCGCGGGTCAGCCCTTGCGGCGGAACGGTGGTGTCGACGCGGAACTTGCCGGACGCTTCGAGCACCTTCTGAAGCATCGGCGTGGTTGCCTTCCAGTTGTGATTGTTCCGTCCGGTCAGAATCAGGACGCGGACCGCCGCGCCGGGCTCCTCGGCCGCCGCGTCCGTGACAAATCCGACCAGCGACAGCAGGGAAACGACCGACAGCAGGACACGGTTCCGGGGGTATTTCATGGCGGGCTCTCTTCTCGGGGCTATGGGAAACAAAGGGGGACGGATCCATGAGATCGGGCCGTCATGGCGGGCACCATACCTGTAGAGTATAGCTTCGCCGGGGCAGTCGCGAAACACGGCCCGCCCCAGAACCGAATACCCGAGAGGAGCCCGAAAGCTTGACTTCAGGGGGCCGGTCGGGTAGGTTCGGTGGCTCGATGCGCCGGCAGCCGCTATGATTTGACCTCGACGGTCAAGAAATTCCCGTCTGGAACGTCCCGTTAAGAACCTCAGCACACCTGTAGAAAAGAGAAGGAGACCGTGGAAATGTCTTTTGGGAAATATATTGTCATTCCGATTTTCATCGCGATCCAAGCAGTTACCCTGATGATCCTTGAACCTCACGTTCCTCTGAACGGGACCGCCGCCGGTGGTTTGGGGCTGCTCACCTGGGTCTCGTTCCAGGCCTGGGCCATGTACTTCCTGGCCGGATGCAACCCGAAAATGGGCGCCAAAACCCTGATCGGCTATGGCGGCGGTATTGTCGCATCCGTTGCCATCTTTGAGATTAAGGATCTCGTTTTCGCAATGAACATCGCCCCGGAAAGCTGCTGCCTTTACCTGGCCGTCTTCCTGGTTGTCGTCGTGGTGATCAGCATGGAAAAGGTGCCCGGGTTCGACTTCGTCCCGGCCTACTTCCTCGGCGCCGGTGTCTTCTTCGGCCTGATGACTTACTTGAAGCAACCGGAAGGTGCCGACCTGGGTAAGTACGTATGGTACGGCACGGTCGCCGTGGCCGAAATGGTTGCCTGTGCCGTGGGCCTGCTCTATGGGGCCGTCACGGTGGTTTGCCGTGTCTGGTACGAAGGCAAGTTCGGCGAAAAGACCGAAGAAAATGCCGCGGCTTAGTCAACGATCGTGATCTGTTTCGCCGGGGACCGTTCTTTCTCGCGGCAACACTGCCTGCAAGCAAGCAGTGGCACGTCGTGATGGACACGTCAGCCGAGCAGGGCCACCCGCCTACTTCCAGAGGAAAGGAATGCCCCGATGCAAGCGAAAAGCCGCACGCGGCGGAATCTCGCATTTGTGCTCGCGTTTCTCGTGCTGACGTTATTCTGTTGGTGCCCCTTGGGCTATGGCTCGTACGGCCAGGTGCCGCGGGTGCTCGGCATTCCTTCCTGGGCCGTGCTGGCGTTGGGCTTGAGTGCGGTGCTCTTCGTTGTGGAATGGATCTACCTGTTCCATTCCCAACTGGCCATGAACGACGATGAACTCCCGGACATGATCGCTCAACTGCAATCGGTGGACACCGCCAAGCCCCTCCCGGTCAAGGAGGACGAGTAGTGTATGCCATCGCAATCATCACGGGCATCTGTCTGATTTCCGTCGTTGTCAGTTACGTGGCCTTCCGCCGTGGGTACACGCGGACCGCGGACGATTACTTCGTGGCCGGCTCGAGCCTCGGCTACTTTGTGCTGATTTTCAGCTTGCTGGCTTCCTTCCTGAGCGCCTTTGCCATGTTCGGCATGTCGGGGCTCGGATACCGCACCGGATTTGGCTCTCTGTTCGTGCTCACCGTGAATCTCGTTCCCCTGGGTTTTCTTTGGTACTTCATCCATCGAAAGACGTTTCTGCTGGGCAGGGCACGGAAATGGATGTCCATGGGCGCCCCCTTTGGCGAGCGCTACGGAAACGGCATGCGGGTGACGATTCCGCTGGTCGTGCTGGTGGCTTCGGTGCCCTATCTGGTGGCCCAACTCCAGGGCATCGGCGTGATGATCGAGGCCATGAGCGACAACACGATTTCCTATCAAGTGGGCCTGTTTTTCGTGCCCGCGTTCATTGCCTTGTATCTGATTATGGGCGGCATGAAGGGCGCCGCCTGGGTCAATACGATCCAAGGCGTGTTCTT
>JABMRP010000032.1 GCA_013202535.1 Planctomycetota bacterium | reverse complement strand
GGGCCGTCGGCAGGAGCAAGGCTATCAGACACGCGCCAAGCATGGCGAAAACGGCTCGATGTCTCATCGCAAGAACCTCCACGGGGGAACATGGGGTGTGATCGGCAATCCAGCCCATCATGCTACCACCCGTGGGGCGTGGGTTCAACCCGTGGGCCACCGTGCCGCGCGTCTCGAATCCGGGAAGCCGTCACGAACCCCGGGCGAACCGTTCGTCTTGCCCTCGGCGGCCATGCGGCTATAATCGGTGGCACTGGAGTTGGCGCGTCTCGATGGAGATGGGTGGAGCCGGGGATGAAAGACGACGAAGTTCGCCGTTGGATTCAGGGCCTCGCCCATGGCGATGAGTCGGCCGCGCGCGAAGTTTGGCAACGATACTACGAGAAACTGGTTCGCTTGGCGCGTCATGTGCTGCGTAACGCCAACCGTCGCATGGCCGACGAAGAGGACGCCGCCCAAAGCGCCATTCGTACCTTCTTTCTCGGAGCCCCCAAGGGTCAGTACCCCGATCTGGACGATCACGACGGGCTCTGGAAACTGCTGGTGACGATTACCGTCCGAAAGTCGCTCAATCAGATCAAACGGGCCAACCGCCAGAAGCGTGGCGGCGGGGCCGTGCGGGGTGAGTCGGTGTTTTTGGATCGCAAGGATCTGCGGTCCGCCAGGGGAATCAACGAAGTACTGGGCGAGGAACCGACCCCCGAACTGGCCGCTCTGATGAACGAACAGTGCGAGCAGTTGCTCGGCCGGCTCGACGACGATTCGCTCCGCGAGGTTGCCCGGCTCAAGATCAAAGGGTATCGCACCAAGGAGATTGCCGAGCGGCTTGACTGCAACGAGCGGACCGTGCATCGGAAGATCGTTCGCATCCGAAAGATTTGGGCCGTGGGCGGGTAAATCGCACCGTGCCACCCTGGTATGTTTTCTCAAGGAGACGCAAAATGAAGTCACCCAGCCGTCGTCGGTTTCTCTACCGGGTACTGGGAGCCGGTGGGGCCGTGGGCCTCGGCGCGGTGTTGCGATACGGCGGTGCGAGTGCCGACGGCGAGCCGACGCCGGCCCGGTTCCGACCGGAAACAGAGCATCTGGAAACGGTCGCCCGGCAGACCCATGCCTTGGGCACGCGCGTATCGATCACCGTGCGACACGGCGACGGGCAACATGCCCGCCGGGCGGTTGACGCGGCCGTGGCCGAACTGCGACAGGTCGACCGGCTGATGAGCCTGTATCGGCCCGAGAGCCCCTTGTGCCGGTTGAACCGCGACGGCGTGCTGAGCGATCCGCATCCGTATCTGGTCGACGTGTTGCGTCGATCGGCGGCCATGTCGCGTCGCTCCGGCGGTGCGCTGGACGTGACGGTCGGGCCGTTGTGGCAAGTGTTTGCCGAAGCGGCACGTGCCTCGGCGACACCCGAGGCTGCGGCCGTGGAAGACGCCCGGCGCCGAGTCGACTGGCGCCGCATCGAGATCGCCGACGGTGAGATCCGGCTTCACGGCCGCGGCACGGCGATTACGCTCAACGGCGTCGCCCAGGGATATGCCGCCGACCGGGCCACCGCCGCATTGCGTCGCCGGGGTATCCGTCATGCCCTGGTCGACGCGGGAGAGATCGGCACGCTGGGAGGCAAATCGAGCTCGCAACAGTGGACCGTCGGCATCCAGCATCCGCGGCGCGAGGATGCGTACGTCGAGACGGTCGATCTGCGGGGGCGATGCCTGGCCACCTCGGGTGATTATGCCACTAGTTTCAGCCCGGACTTCCGCGACAATCATTTGTTCGACCCCCGCACGGGCCGCTCGCCGACGGTGTTGTCAAGCGTGTCGGTGGCGGCGCCGACGGCTCTGGAGGCCGACGCGTTGTCCACCGCCCTGTTCGTCTTGGGCCCCGAGCGGGGACGCCCGTTGTTGCGGTCCACCCCGGGCGCCGACGCTCTGTTTGTGCTCAAGGACGGGACCGCTCTGGCCACCGGAAGCTTTCCCACCGCTGGCTGAAAACGAGAAAAGCGAGGAGATACGCATGATGTCGATACGAGGTCTTCTGCCGTGGTTTGTCGTCGGCGCGTTGTTCGTCGTGTCGTTCGTCGCGACGACTGCCGGGGCCGACGTGGTTGAATTATCCAACGGCAGGAAGTACGAAGGGAAGGTTATTTCCCAGGACGACAAGTACATCGAGTTCGAGATGGAACTCCGCGGACGCCGGTATTCCCGGCGATTTTCGATCAGCGTCGTGCATGCCGTGACCCGAGACGGACGCCGGGAGGTGATCACGCCGGGTACGGGAGGCGGATCGACGCCGGCGACTTCCTCGGGCGCGGGAACCCGTCCCGGTACGACGCCGGGGACAGACCAGCGGCGCACCAAGGCACAGGTGGACTCGCTGATCCGGCAGATCGGCACCACGGAGCCCGACTGGTGGAAATCCACGCCGTTGGACTATCCGCGGACGCTCGATCTCAATTGGCCGATGCCTCCGCCCCGCGGATGGAACAGTCAGCGAAATGTCGGCCAATACGTCTGGGACGTGATTAACCCCAATCCGAACCGTTGGAAGTCGGGCGTCCGGCTGATGCACCATCTGTTGATGAAACACCAGGACAGCCCGCAGCGGCGCCAGCGGGCGATGAGGGAACTGGGGCGCATGTATCACGACCTGTTGCAGGACTACCCCCGGGCCGCCTTCTGGTGGCGACAGGCCGACGTGGAAAACGACAGGTATTACCGGGGTGGAGTCCATCTGGCCGAGTGTTATTGGAAGATGGGTTCCAAGGCGATGGCCGTGGAGTTGCTCGGTAGACTGCCCGGGCATTATAGCAAGATCAAGCTGTATGCCGACATGGGAGAAACCGACCGGGCGATCGAACTCACTGAGGCCTATGCCAACGCACGCGGCGGGGCCGCCGACATTGCTTTGCTGCACGGCGGCGACGCTTATCGCGTGGTGGGCCGGTACAAAGAGGCGATCGACTGTTACACCCGGCTGGTGCGCCTGCCGCCCACCGCCGAGGCGGCCAAGCGGATCCAGCGGAACAAGCAACGGGCGCGCGTCAATATCGAGGCGATCCGCCAATTCGAGTTGCTCGACCTGTCGCGGGTGCCCGACGCCACCTATCGCGCCACCAGCCAAGGATACGCCGGGCCGGTCCAGGTCGAGGTCGACGTCGAGAGCGGCCGGATCACGGCGGTCCGCGTCACCAAGCACCAAGAGAAGCAGTTTTACTCGGCCATTACCGACACAACAAGAAAAATTGTCGCCAAACAGGGCGTCAAGGGGGTCGACGCCACCAGCAGCGCGACGATTACCTCCGAAGCCATCATCAACGCCACCGGCAGAGCGCTGGCCGACGGCATGCAGTAGGACTTTTCATGCAATTCAACTGGTTTCTTCCCAGCGGCTCCCAGGGGTCTCTTCGCCGCTGGCTGCGCGTGCTCGGGCCGACCTGGGGCGCCTCTCCGTTGCGCCGCGGTATTCAGACGGTCAGCTTTCTTGTCTTTGGCTGGCTTTTCCTCTACGTCTGCTGGCCGTACACGGCCGAGCCGAAACCGCCGGCGCCGCCGGCCGTGTGGGACAATTGGCAGCCGCTGGACGTCGATGCCGAAACGGGTGTGGCGGTCGTGGTCGTCGACGACCCCCCGGAGAATCCACCGGCGCCCGAGGTGATTGTTACCGTCGTGGATCATGGGGCGCCGGAGAGCCGCGACCGGGGACAGTTTCGCGTCGTCGTCGCCGACGGTTCCGAGCTGACCCTCAAACCGGTCCGTATGGATAATCCCGATCGGTTCGACGAGATGTCGATGAGCTTCGGCCCCTGGTCGCTGAGCGAAATCAAGGCCCCAGAGTGGCCGTCGCACCATGCCGACGAGTTGGCGGCGCGCGAGCGTTTGTCGGCCGACGTGTTCCTTGCCCTCGATCCGCTGGTGAGCATTTCCGCCGCGTTGGCGTCGCGCACGTGGCTTTGGTCCTTGAGTTTCGCCGGCGTGATGCTGGCTGTGGCGATTCTGATCCCGCGTTGCTTCTGCGGCTATCTCTGTCCGCTGGGCACGCTGATCGATCTGTTCGACTGGTCGCTGGGGCGGCGCGTCACGCGGTTTCGGATTTCGGGGGCCGGATGGTGCGTCCACCTCAAGTACTACGTGCTCGTGGCGGTTCTAGTATCGGCCTCGCTGGGCGTGGTTTTGACCGGTTTCGTGGCGGCCATTCCCGTGCTGACCCGGGCCGCGCAGTTCCTGCTGGCGCCGCTCCAGATCGGACTGCTGCGCCAATGGCATCAAGTGCCGCCGATCCACGCGGGGCAGTTCGTGTCGATCGGGCTGTTTCTGGCGGTCCTCTTCTTGGGGCTGATGCGACCGCGGTTTTGGTGTCGATACGTCTGTCCGACCGGAGCCATGTTCTCGGTCGCCAGTCTTCTTCGCCTGACGCAGCGGAAGGTCGACGCAACGTGTATCCAGTGTGGGAAGTGCGCGGAAAGTTGCCCCTTCGACGCCGTGACGGCCGACTTCGAGACGCGAACGGTCGATTGCGCCTCTTGCCAGACTTGCGGCGGTGTGTGCGCGCCGGGGGCGATTCGTTTCGTGTCCCGATGGAGCCGCGTGGATCGAGGGGAGAAGGGGGCTGGGGAGGGTGCCATGGGCGGCTTGTCCGCCCTTGCCAAAGCCCCGGAAGACAAGGGCGGGCGGCGGAGTTTTCTCGCGGTGACCATCGGTGGCGCAGCGGCCGCGGTGGGCGGGTTGGCGGCCACGGCCACGGTCCGCGTGTTCGGCGCCCGGCTCGATCAGCCGGGAGTTCTGTTGCCGGTGCGACCGCCGGGGAGTGTGCCCGAGGCGCTGTTTCTCCAGCGATGTATCCGCTGCGGGCAGTGTTTCAAGGTGTGTCCGAACAACGTGTTGCAGCCGTTGGGATTCGAGCAGGGACTCGAAGGACTGTGGACGCCCGAGGTCGTGGCCGATTGGTCGGGCTGCGAACCGAGCTGCAACAACTGCGGCCAGGTGTGTCCCACCGAAGCGATTCGCGCGCTGCCGTTGGAAGAGAAACGGGCCGCTCGCATGGCGCTGGCCGTGGTCAACGAGCGAACGTGTCTGCCGCACGCCGACAAAGCCGACTGCCGATTGTGCTTCGACGATTGTGCCGACGCCGGCTACCACGCCATCGAATTCGAAACACGCCATACGAAGAGGGATACCAAGGGAAAACGTATCGAGGGCTCCGGCTACGACGCGCCCAAGGTGATTGCCGATCGGTGTGTCGGCTGCGGCATCTGCCAGA
This sequence comes from Planctomycetota bacterium, assembly GCA_013202535.1. Lineage (GTDB taxonomy): Bacteria > Planctomycetota > Planctomycetia > Pirellulales > Thermoguttaceae > JABMRP01. The sequence goes on along the minus strand of JABMRP010000032.1, from coordinate 1,188 downwards.
TGCGATGCTACAAGATCAACGTCGTGAAGGAGGGGCTGCTCCAGGCCTCGGCCGTGCGCATCGAGGCCGGCCACGACAAGGAGGATCGCTACGTGGACCAGTCGTACGTCCAACTGCGCGAGGAAGAAGCGAAAAGGAAGGAAGCGGCGAGGAAGAAACGGGTCGGAGACGACGCGGAGACCGGCGACTACTGGTCCGAATCGCTGGAGAAGAAACTTAAAGAGGGAGAAGGCCAGTGACCATTTGCAGGCGTGTTACGGTGCTGCTGTCGGCGTGCGTGCTGGTTGCCGTGGCGGCGTGCGCCGATCGGCCCGTTCGTGCAACGCCGCCCGCGGGCTTGAAGCCGTGTCCCGCGGCGGACGTGCCGCCGACGACAACGAAGCACCAGCAAGCGACGCAGTTGAACATCGCCGCGCGGAAGCAGGCCGCCGGGCATCCACCGGAAGGCTGGTGCGGGGAGACGGCCATTCAGGAGGCCCTTCTCCACCACGGCGCGTGGATCCCCCAGAAACAGATCAACGCGGCCGGCAATCCCGTACACCCGGACCTTTACGCCAGCGACGTACCCGTGGCGCTGCGAAAGCTGGGCGCGCGGATCGAGTTCTGGCGCAACGCGGGCGACTTGGACGATTACATCGCGTGGCTTCGTGGACGCATCGACAGGGGGATTCCCGTGTTGGCCGGCGTGAAGATCAATCCCACGGGCCATCCCGAGTGGGGGCTGGACCACTTTGTGCTCGCCGCCGGCGCGTCGGCCGATTCGATCATCTTCAATACCACCTGGGGAACGCGCATCAGTCGCACAAACAAGCAACTTCACTCGCGCAAGGAAAAGGGGTTCGCCTTTGCCAACGGCTTCGGCTCGTACTACGGCATCAGCATCCCCGGACTGGTGGATCGCGAGAACGCCGAGCCCCGGGTGCGTCTTTTCGCCACCGGCGAGACCGACAAGCGGTTGACCCTGGTCGCGAAGTGCGAGGGCCTGCGCGCCGGTGCGAGTTACCGCCTGGAGCGAACGCCGACCCACGGGGGACGCGCCGAGTCGGTGACCGTTTTCCGGGCGGACGGTTCGGTGCAGGCGTTTCACGATACAATCGATAAGAGCGGGGCGGCGATTTACCGCTGCCGCCTACTTGACTCGCGCGGGGCCGGCGGCGGAGAATAGTAGCAGGCACACTCCGTGTGCCG
>JABMRP010000194.1 GCA_013202535.1 Planctomycetota bacterium | reverse complement strand
TCGACACACTGGTCCGGCTCGAGGGCGTCCATTCTTCGGCCGAGCTGCTGCGCAAAGCGGGGGGCGGCCGTCGCGCCGTGCCGCAGCCGATTCCCAAGCCCGAGAAACCGGAGGACCAGGCGCCGCAACCCAAGACGCCTGCTCCCGGCGGCGATGCGCCGACTCCCGGCGATGCGCCCGCCCCCGGCGATGATCCGGAAAAGCCGAGCCAGCCAATCCCCATCCGCCCGGGACATCCGATTCCCATCCGCCCGGGGCAACCGATGCCCGTCGGTGGTGCGCATGCGCCGCCGCCGATGCCCGCGGAAGTGAAGAAACTCTTCGAGGCGAAATCGGGCTTTTCGAACTACTACTTCAACAAACTGCACCGGCAGCGCGTGCTGGAGGCATGGACCGCCTCGGGCGATTTGCTGGGGCTCGATGGCCCGTGGACCCTCTCCGGCAAGTCGGAAGGCGGCGCGAAGTGTACGATTCGCCTCACCGATGCCGACGGCCGGCTCACGTCGCCCGACGCCGAACACAATTGGATCGCCGGCGACGAACTGGGCCAGTCGCTTCAGCCCCGCGGCAGCGGCGGGCTTCTGCTGACGTTGCACATGTGGCGGCGCCTGGCCGTCTTGGGGTACGGTAAGTTCGGCGACGTCTATTACCTTGGCACCATGCCGCTGGAGAGAGGCCCGCTTGCCGGCCGCGATCAGATGGTCGACGTTTTGGTCGGCACCCACCAGGCCGTCGTTTGCCATTTCCTTTTCGATCCGGAAACGGGACATTTGCTGGGCGTCGAAATGTTTCCCGACGACGACGTCGATCCCTGTGAGGTCTACTTCAGCGACTATCGCGAGGTCGACGGGCGGTTTGTTCCCGCGGGCATGGAAGTACGTCACGGAGACCGAAACTACGGCAAATTCCAACTCGACGTGTGTACCTTTGAAAAGGCCGATCCGTAATGACCCGACGTCGCACTTCTTTCGCATTGATTCGCGGCACGCCGTCGATCCTGGCCCTGTTGCTGCTTCTGGCCGCGGGTGGCTCGGCCCATGGGGCGGTCGACGATACGATTGCCGCGGTGGGCCCGCGAGTGGTCAAGATCTACGGTGCCGGCGGTTTTCGCGGTCTGGAGGCCTACCAGAGCGGATTCCTTGTCTCGCCCGAGGGGCATATTGTGACCGTCTGGAGCTACGTGCTCGACACCGACTACATCACCGTCACGCTGGACGACGGCCGCAAGTTCGAGGCGAAGCTGCTGGGGGCCGATCCGCACCTGGAAGTGGCCGTGTTGAAGATCGAGGCCGCCGACCTCCCCTGCTTCGACTTGGGCCAGGCGGTCGAGGGTGACGCGGGCACGCGGGTCTTGGCCTTCAGCAATCTCTTCGGCGTGGCCACCGGCAACGAGCCGGCGAGCGTGCAACACGGAATCGTCTCGGTGAAGACCAGCTTGGCCGCCCGCCGCGGATCGTTTGAAACGCCCTACGACGGTTCGGTCTACGTGCTCGATGCGGGAACCAACAACCCCGGTGCCGCCGGTGGAGCCTTGGTCACCCGCGCCGGTGGATTGCTGGGGATGTTGGGCAAGGAACTCCGCAACTCGGGAAACAACACCTGGCTGAATTACGCGATCCCCGCGCCCGAGTTTCGCCAATCGGTCGACCAGATTCGCGCCGGCAAGTTTGTCCCCCGCGACCCCGAGGGCGAGGACGAGTTGCGTAAACCCGATCGGGCGCTGACGCTTTCGCTGTTGGGGATCATCCTGGTGCCCGACGTCATGGAGCGCACACCCCCATACATCGATCAGGTACGTTCCGGCACGCCCGCTGCGGCGGAAGGCCTGTTGCCCGACGATCTCGTGGTCTTGCTGGGCGATCACCTGATCCAGTCGTGCAAGGCGCTGCGGGCGGAACTGGAGTATATCGATTACGAGGACGCCGTGCGGCTGACCGTGTTGCGCGATCAGGTGCTGCGAGAAATCCTCCTACAAGCCAGTCCGGAGTCCGGAGACGAGCGACCATGATCGGTAATCCACCAGTACGCCTGTCCGCCGTGCCGCCGGCCGCGATATGGGCCACGGCCGTGATCTTCGGTTGTCTGTCGTGGGGCGGTTCGACGACCGCCCGGGCCGAGGATCTGGAATTGCTCGAACAGCAGGCCCTCCGCGCGGCCGTCGATCGGGTCGCCCCGTCGGTGGTGCGCATCGAAACGATCGGCGGGTTGGAACGCGTGGGAAAAGTTCTCATCGGCACCGGCCCGACCAGCGGAACGGTCGTCGGCGCCGACGGATTCGTCGTTTCCAGCGCGTTCAATTTCCGCCATCGACCCGCCTCGATTCTCGTCCAATTGGCCGACGGCACGCGCAAACCGGCCCGGCTGGTTGCGACCGACCACAGTCGCATGCTCGTGTTGCTGAAGATCGAAGTCGACCAACCGCTCGTCGTGCCCGAGATGGCGCCGGGCGACGAGATGCGCGTGGGACAGTGGGCGATCGCCGTGGGGCGCACGTTCGAGGCGGCGCGTCCCAACGTGGCCGTCGGCGTGCTCAGCGCGAGAAACCGCGTCTGGGGAAAAGCGATTCAAACCGATGCGGCCGTTTCGCCCAAC
>JABMRP010000193.1 GCA_013202535.1 Planctomycetota bacterium | reverse complement strand
GGTTGGGGAACTTCGAGGGCAGGACCGACGGTTCGGTGTTTCGCTCGTCGTAGGTGGGAATGAAGTCGACCGTGTCGAGCTTCAGGTCTTCCAGCATCAAGGCGGCGATCGGCGACATCCGCGCTTCGGTATACCGCATGGCCGCCGGCGGCAGCCCGGCGATCGACCCGAAGTTACCCTGCTTGTCGACCAGCACGTGCCGCAAGTTCCATTCCTGGGCCATTCGCACCAGGGTGGGATAGATCACGCTTTCGCCGTGCGGGTGGTAATTGCCGCTCGTATCGCCGGAGATCTTGGCGCACTTGACCCGACCCGCGCCGGGCGTCAGATTCAGGTCGTTCATGGCGACCAGAATCCGCCGCTGCGAGGGTTTCAGCCCGTCACGGGCGTCGGGCAGCGCGCGGCTGACGATCACGCTCATCGCGTAGGTCAGGTAGCTGTCCTTGAGTTCCTCTTCGATCGGCAGATCGACCACACGTCCCAAGGAGTTGCCATTGCTGTCCGGAACGTCCGGGCCATGTTCAGGATCTGGGGGGCCGGAAGGGGGGTCCGAGTCGGTAGGCAAGGGGGGTGTCCTTTCGCCGGATGTTGTCTCGCGGCCGGAGTGGCGTTTCCCATTTTCTCGGGGAACAATCAGGCCGCGTCAGAAGCCTCAATGAATCCCAGTCAGTATACCGGTTCGCGTGCGATCTCACAACCGCGACCGCGAAAAAACTGTCGTCGCAAAGTACCTTGTGACAAGAACTTGCGATTTCATCTTTCCAGTCCACGCAAAGCCATCCCGGCAGGTCGCGGCGAAGCCGATTTATCTCTGCGAAGCAACGAATTTCGGCGGAAAATTGACCAGAAAACGGGGCCTTCCAACGATGGGTTGGCGCGCGTTGCCGGAGCGGCGGCAGATCGGGGGGGAGTCCTGTCCGAGCGGTGTGCCATTCCGCCAGGAACAAGGTGAGACTCACTGCACAGAGCGGGCCGCATACCTTGGCGCTTTTCGTGTCGGCGCGTGCGATCACCCCGAGCGTATCGCGGGGGGTCGTTAGCACCCGTCGGGCGAGGCTCGACCAAGGCTGGCCCGAGGGCTGCCAACGATACCGGTTGCCCCGCTTTTCCCTTGCCCGACGCCGGATTTCCTCTCCTTTTCGCGATTTACAAATCTTCCCAAGCGGGTCCGTTGAGGGTATAGTGGAGGTTGGGTTTTACGACACGATTTGCCGATATGGAAACATCGTCCCACCTATGGCGTGGGCACCGCGGGTCGTTTGCCAACCTGGCGGCCGGATGCGTGTCCGAAGAAAATGTGAGCGGCAACCAGCTTCCCCCCTGAGCAGTGTTCTCGGCGGGATGCGGTCATCGGCGCGTTGGCCGGCGACTTTCCCGCTCCCGCCTACTTCGGCTCCCTCCTCTGACTGCCGTGGCAACCCGTGAGAAGGCGGGCGGTTTCCTTGTCCAGCGCTGGAGGTAACCGGATGACGAAGCTGATGTCGCGACGGCACCACAACCCGGCCCAAATTGGCGGACTGTGTGACGGAGAGGCCACCGTGATTGCCAACTCCGCCGCCACGGAGATCTTTCTTCGCTGCGCGCCGGTGGCATCGGGGACCAGCAAGAACGGCTGCCGCCGCCAGACGGACGTCCTTTACGACAGCCTCGCGCAACTGCTCGACGAAGTGGGCGCCAAGATGGACCACGTCGTTGCCGAACGCGTCTTCTTCCGCAACGTCACCGCCGACTTCGACGATTTCCAGGCCGTCCGCACGGACGCCTATCGGAAGCAGGGCCTTAGCGGCAATCTGCTCCCGGCCACCACGTACCTTCAACAGCCACCCTGTCGTCTCGGGCAAGACATCGAGATGCAAGCCTATGTCCTCGTGCCGCAATCATCCGAAACCGCGCGGGTCCACCATCTTTCGACGTCCCAAGAACATGCCACGGTCAAACTGCTCGAGATTGGCCCCGCGCGCCATCTCTACATCGGCAACCTGATCGGCACCGACGACGACGGACGGCTGATCGATGGGTTCCGCGGGCAAAGCGACGCCATGTTTGCCGCGGCCGAGGCACTGCTCCAGGAGCACGGGTTGGCCTTCCCCGACGTGCTGCGAACCTGGATCCATCTGGAGGAAATGGAGCGCGATTACGACGAACTCAATGCCTCGCGAAATGCGTTCTTTGCGGAGCACAACGTCGAGCGATTGCCGGCCAG
>JABMRP010000003.1 GCA_013202535.1 Planctomycetota bacterium | reverse complement strand
GTGTCTTTTCTTGCTCTTTCGATTAGTATGGGAGTATGGAGCCCCGGTCTTGTGTCCAAGGCCGGGTCGAGCAATTCGTGTCTGGAACCGATTCGAGGACTACCCATGAGACAACGCACCGTTGCGCTGGTTCTTGCCGCCGTTTCCGTCGCCGCCTGTTCGGCTTCGGTCCAGGCTGCCCGATCCACCAATCCGATCATCTCGCGGTCGTCCGCGTTGCAGTATGGCTTGACCCGGGCGTGGTCCACGCAGGTTCAGCTCGATCGCACCCGGTCGAAGCTGAGTCAGGTCTTGCTCTACGAGGGGACGGTTTACGTGCAGTCGGATCGCGGCATGATCCACGCCCTGGACGCCGAGACCGGTGGTACCCGATGGGTACGACAGGTGGGCCAGCCCGATCACCCCAGCACCGGGCTCGATGCGTTCGGCGATCTGTTGGGCGTGGTCAACGGATCGACGCTCTATGTCGTCAACCGTTACACGGGCCGAACTCTCCTGGAACGCCAGGTGGACGGCTCCGCGCTGGCCGCCCCGACGCTCTCCTCACAGTGGGCTTACGTCGGCACGATCAACGGGAAGATGCTCGCGTATCGCCTCGAGGCGAAGACGAATCCCGCGGAAGAGTTGGGGATGCTCGATGAGGAGGCGGAGTTAACCGCCACCGAGACGGCGGCCGCCGAGGTCTTTCGGCAGGAGAACGTCGGCGTGCGTCCGGGAACGGCCGCGCCGCTCTCCCTCCAGAGCGACGGCCACATCTATGCCCAGGCGGTGGTCGCCAGCAGTACTGCCAAAGAAGAGCATCTGGCCTGGCCCACCGATCGCGGATTTCTGTTCGTCGGTTCGATCAACGCCCGATCCAAGGATCAGATTGCCACGGTTTATCGGATGGCGACCTACGCGGAGATCGCCTCGCGGCCGGTGTTTCTGGCACCGAATCCCCATGTTCAGGGCGACGAGGCACGTGTCTTCGTCACCTCGATCGACGGATACGTTTACTCCGTGTACGAGGACACGGGCGAGGTCCAGTGGCGTTTTGCCACGGGCGATCCGCTGGTGGAGCCGGCCGTGGTGGTCGATCCTTACGTGTTTGCCACGACACAGCTCGGCGGAATGTACTGTCTGAACCTCTCCGACGGCCAAGAAGTGTGGTGGACTCCGCAAGTCACGCAATTCATCGCCGCCAGCAAGGACCGCGTCTACGGCACCGACAAACTCGGCCGGCTGCTGGTGCTCGACATCAAGACGGGCGGCCGCATGGCGACCATGGAAGCGGATCTCCTGCCGGTGAAGTACATGAATATGGCCAACGATCGAATCCTTCTGGCCACGCGGACTGGTCTGGTGCAGTGTCTGCACGAAGTCGAACTGACCGAACCGATTCGCCATAACGCAAACCACGACGAAGACGCTCCGCCTCCGGAAGTGCAGCAAGTCGGACCCGGCGAAGCACCTGCCGGTGGTGGCGAAGGCGGCCCGAAAAAACCCGGTCCGCCCGCGGGTCAACCCGGTGGCGCGGCACCCAGTAATCCGTTTGGCGATCCGCCCGCGGGCCAACCCGGTGGCGCGGCACCCAGTAATCCGTTCGGCGATCCGCCCGCGGGTCAACCCGGTGGCGCGGCACCCGGCGGCCCGTTCGACAATCCGCCCGCGGGCCAACCCGGTGGTGCGGCACCCAGTAATCCGTTCGGCGATCCGCCCGCGGGTCAACCCGGTGGCGCGGCACCCAGTAATCCGTTCGGCGATCCGCCCGCGGGTCAACCCGGTGGCGCGGCACCCGGCCCGTTCGGCGATCCGCCTGCGGGTGGTGGCGGCGCGGTTCCCAATAATCCGTTTGGAGATTGACGAGCCGGCAGCCGAATCGAACTCGTGTCACCCGGGCGATTCTCCCCCAGGGGCAGGGGTATCGACGGCGGGGGTTTCCTGTTCTTTGAGATCCCCCCAAACCTCCACGCTCTCGTGGGTGGACCCTTGACCGCGCGCTTCGGAAGGCTTAAACCATTGGTTGCGGATTGTGCGACGAGTGTTTTCTCCTGACGAAAAGGTGTTGGCATGGTTTCCCCCCCCACAAAGCGGGCTCTTATTAGCGTTAGCGACAAACTCGGCTTGGCCGATTTCGCGCGAGGCCTGGTGGCCGCGGGCGTCGAGATTTTCAGTACCGGTGGCACGCGCAAGCACTTGGAAAGCGAAGGGATCGCGGTGCGCGACGTTTCCGATTACACCGGTTTTCCGGAAATGATGGACGGCCGGCTGAAGACGTTGCACCCGATGGTCCACGGGGGCATTCTCTGCCGACACGACAATCCCGACGACGTCAAGGCCCTGGCCGATCACGGAATCGTCACCTTCGAACTGGTCGTGGTGAACCTCTACCCGTTCGAGGCCACCGTGGCCCGCTCCGACGTGACCATGGAAGAGGCGATCGAAAAGATCGATATCGGCGGTCCGACGATGGTTCGCGCGGCGGCCAAGAATCACGCCTTTACGACGATCGCCACCGATCGGGAGCAGTACCGGGCTATTTTGGCGGAGATTTCCGAGCATGGCGGCACGTCGCTGGAATTGCGACGCCGTCTGGCGGGCGAAGCCTTCGACCACACGGCCCGATACGATACGGCGATTGCGGCTTATTTCGCCGGAGCCCGGGCCGACGGCCCGTTTTCCGGCGCGCAAACGCTGGCGCTCACTCGAAAGGCCGTGTTACGTTACGGCGAGAATCCGCATCAGCAGGCGGCCGTCTATACCACGGGATCGGCGCCGGGGGCCAGCCTGTTGACCGCACGCCAACTCAACGGCAAGGAGTTGTCGTACAACAACCTGCTGGATCTCGACGCGGCGCTGGCCATGGTGCAAACGCTACCCGGCGCGGCGACCGTGGTACTCAAACACAACAACCCCTGCGGCGCGGCCTCGGCCGATACGATCGGCGAGTCGGTGCGCCAGGCGATGGCCGGCGATCCGGTCAGCGCGTTCGGGTCGGTGTTGGGCATGAACTGCACGGTCGACGCCGAAGCGGCCGAGGTGTTGGCCGAGCCCGGGTTGTTCATCGAAGCGATCGTTGCTCCAGACTTCTCCCCCGAGGCGCTGGAGATCCTCACCACCAAGCCCAAGTGGAAAGCCAACGTGCGGCTGATGCAGGTGGGGCAGCTCGAGGGCGGACGGTCCGAGTGGATCCATCGTCCCATTGAGGGCGGATTCCTCGTCCAACAGGCCGACGTGACCGCCGACGACGAAAACGAGTGGAAGGTCGTCACCGAGGCGCAGCCCACGCCGGGGCAGATGGCCGACCTGCGATTTGCCTGGGCCATGGTGCGGCACGTCAAGTCCAACGCGATCGTGATCTGCAAGGATCAAGCACTATGGGGTGCCGGCGCGGGGCAAATGAGCCGCGTCGATTCGACGGAAATCGCGCTGAAGAAAGCCGGCGAACACGTCCCCGGCTCGGCGCTCGGTTCCGACGCCTTCTTCCCCTTCCCCGACTCGATCGAACAGGCCGCCGCCGCGGGTGTCGGCGCGATCATCCAACCCGGCGGCTCCCGCAAGGACGACGAAGTGATCGCCGCCTGCAACAAGCACGGCCTGCCGATGATCTTCACCGGCAAGCGACACTTCAAGCATTAAGCGGCGAAGGGCGTTCGTAGCGCGGAAGGCCCCCCGGCAAAGCCGGGGGCTGAGGGCCATCGGGTCTCCCAACTATTAGCCCCCGGCTTTGCCGGGGGGCGGACACGTCTCCCATGCCCACCATCCTCGACGAAATCGTCGCCGCCAAACGCCAGGAAATCGAGCGAGCCAAGACGCTCGTGCCCGAGGCGCAACTGCGCGAGCAACTGGACGACGCTCCGCGGGTGCGCGATTTCCACGCGGCGCTGGCCCGCGCCGGCGAGGTGAGCCTCATTGCCGAGGTGAAGAAGGCCAGCCCCTCCAAGGGCGTCATCCGCGACGATTTTCATCCCGTGGAAATTGCCCAAACCTACCAAGAACACGGCGCCCGGTGTATCAGCGTCTTGACCGACGGGCCGTATTTTCAAGGCAGCCTCGACTACCTCCGCCAGGTGCGCCGGGCCGTCGATCCGCCCGTGTTGCGGAAGGATTTCGTCCTCGACGTCTATCAGGTGCTCGAAGCCCGCACCGCCGGAGCCGACGCCGTTTTGTTGATTGCCGAGTGCCTCGACGACGACCAACTTCCGCGGCTGCACGACGCCGTGGTCGAACTGGGCATGACGCCGCTGGTGGAGCTTTTCGACCCGGCCAATCTGCCCCGCGTGGTCGGGTGCGGCGCGCGAGTGATCGGCATCAACAACCGCGACCTGCGCACCTTTCGCACCGAACTGGAACACACGCTCCGCTTGCGTGAGCAGATCCCCCCCGACCGGCTCGTGGTGGGCGAAAGCGGAATCCGCACCCACGGCGACGTCCAGCGACTCAGGGCGGCCGGAGTCGACGCCATGCTGGTCGGCGAGAGCCTGATAGCCAAGCCCGACGTGGGGGCCGCGGTCGATCAATTGCTCGGCCGATGATCTGGCTGTGGTATCGGGTAGTGGGTCAGTTTGAAACGAAGATTCTCTAGCCGCCCCGCCCGGCGTCCGGTATGATTGGGGTATGCCTAAACGCTCAAGCAAGAAGAAACGGCCCCGGGACGCCAACCAACTCGCCAAGGTGATCGTGGACGAGGCCACCGACGAGGCCCCGGATGTCGCGGAGGACGATCCCCCCGTCGACGACGGGAAGAACCCGGCCGCCGTGGCCTTGGGACGGTTGGGCGGGAAGAAGGGCGGGAAGGCGCGGGCCGCTAAGCTCACGAAAGAGGAGCGGTCGGAGATCGCCAGGAAGGCCGCGCGGGCAAGGTGGGGGCGATCCAGATAATCGCTACATCAGACCTTTTTTCGCTTCTTTTTTGCGGGCGGGCGTTTTGTCTTTCGTGACTTACTCACCCGTTTTGATTCAATTACTGGCGGCCCCCCCGAGTCTATTCGCAAGAATGGCAGCGTAAGCGAGGGGAACCCCATTCGCGATGTTATGCTTTGGACAAATTCGCGCCAGTAGGGCCATGCGTTATTGACGCCAATCACGTTTCCGAACGCCGCCATCTGCTCTGGTGAGATCTCATCCGTCGTATCGTATTCATAGAGAATTGCGAATGTGGCCCGAATGTTAAACATGTTCGGGCCGTCAAGTGTAAATGTCAGTTGCACAGAAACCGTTGTTGTGTCGCCTCCACCAGGACCTACTTCGATGTTGATTGTTTGGTTTAGCTCTGGCGGTTTTTCAGGGACCGCGATAAGCGAAGACTCGCTTTTGCGCAATCGCAAATAACGTAGCTGTGCGTGTCTCACAAGCGGGGCAATATCAACCGGGGTCGCTGTCTTTTTGCTGACCGCACTCTTCCGTTTAGTGGCACGTCGTTGTTTAGTCATTTATGCTACCGCATCCCGATCGTGATACTCAACGCCAGTAGTAGAAATCCGTGGCTGCCACGGTGCCGATCCTGCTTCCCAACCGGAAAAGTCAATCGGAAACTCCTCAACAGACACCACCCTTCTGGTCGCAGATTGCTCAACGAAGACAACTCGAACCCTCGCCCCTAGCGCGCCGGCAATCCGCTGAAGAGTCTTCAGTGAATGCCTGTTATAATCCGCGTTTTCAAGTCTCGCGATCGCAGTTTGGTGCATATTAACGCGATCTGCAAGCTGTTGCTGCGTCAATCCTGCGTTGGTCCTTGCTTCATAGATCGCAGAACCAACGCTAATGTTGAGTCGTTCATCATCAACAGCAGCAGCAAGCTCCTTGTTAGACGCTAGCCTGTGCCTGATAGCTTCTGCAAGATTCTTTGTGGTTGCCATAGATAGTCCTAAACCTCAATGTCTGCGGTATACTTCCGCGCTGATGTCCTCACGAGATTACTGTGATCTACTGCCGCTTCGATATCATCTGGCGGCACTATATCTGTTTTGGTGATATCATGCGACAAGACCACCGCATGTTTCCCAAAGAAAAAATACAGTATGCGGTACTGTTTCTTCTTCCACGGCGCTCGCAACTCATATATCCCGTCCCGCAGGTAGTCAGCGTGGGGGCGCCGCATTTCGTTCCCGCGTTCTGCCAGCTCAAGTATGCGAGCGAGACACTTGGCATGCGCCTTGGGTTCAGTTTGTTCGAGATTGTGAAGCCACTCACTGAGGGGAACGTTCCCGTCATCGTCCCGAAAAGCACGCACCTCAGTTGGTGGCATGTGTCAACCGCTATATATAACAATAATGTAATATCGGCACAAGTCAAGCAATTCTTGCCCACCAATAATCGATAGGCTCCAGTTGTTATGGCCAAGGTGCCCGCCTGTGTCGAGGGTCGCGTGCGAAAAACCTGCACTTTGCCACTTGACGATGCCTGACCGCTCAAGCATAATTGTCAGTATGAACAAGCTCAGTGCCGACAAGCGGTGTGCCGTCGTCCCTTCCCTTGTAGAGGGGTGTAGCATCCGCTCCACCGTCCGCATGACCGGCGTGGCCAAGAACACGATCATGAAGTTGCTTGTCGAGATCGGCGAAGTGTGTTCCGAATACCAGGACTTGGCCCTGCGGAGGCTCCCCTGCAAACGGATTCAGTGTGACGAGATCTGGAGTTTCTGCTACGCCAAGGCGAAGAACGTCCCCGACCACCTAAAGGACGCCCCCGGCGTAGGGGATGCCTGGACGTGGACCGCGATCTGCGCGGACACCAAACTAGTGCCGAGTTGGCAGGTCGGGGACAGGGACGCGGCAACGGCGTACAGCTTCATGGCCGACCTGAGGAGCCGGTTAGCCAATCGAGTGCAACTCACAACCGATGGGTACCGCGTGTACCTGGAAGCCGTGGAGACTCACTTCGGAGCGGACATCGATTACGCGATGCTGGTGAAGCAGTACGGGAACGCTCCCGGGAACACCGCAGAGGCTCGGTACAGCCCGGGGAAGTGCAACGGAACCCGTAAGATGACGATCATGGGAGATCCCGCCGAAGGCCACGTCTCGACAAGCTATGTCGAGCGACAAGATTTGACGATGAGAATGAAGATGAGACGATTCACCAGGCTGACGAACGCATTCTCAAAGAAGGTGGAGAATCATGCCCACGCCGTGAGCCTCCACTTCATGCACTACAACTTCGCCAGAATCCACCAAACGCTACGATCGACCCCGGCCATGAAGGCTGGCGTGGCCGATCGGCTTTGGTCAATTCGGGACATCGTTGGATTACTGGAAGAGCGGGAGAATAGTTCAAACTGACCCACTACCCCGTATCGGCGTCCCTTGATTTTTCCGCAACGCGCCGGTAGGTTGTCCAACCGTGAACCACGCCCACCGGTTGCATCCGGTGGGTCGGCGGAGCGGGGGAGACGGCCCCTCGAATTCACCAGTCCCGGTGAAACGCGACCCCCCGGCCTGGTTTCTTCTCGATGAAAGCAGAGTAACCGATGACCAAAACGATGCGAGCGATCAACTTCGTTGGGCCTGGCCAGGTCGAACTGATCGACGACGCGGCGCAGCCGGAGCCGAAAGAGGGCGAGGTGCTGGTGCAGTGTAGCCACGTGGCCCTGTGCGGCACGAACATGGGGCCGTATCTGCACGAAGGGCGTTGGGGCGATCCGAAGGTCGAGCGGCCGCCCGGATGGCTCGGTCACGAGAACGTGGGCCGAATCGTCGCGTTGCGGTGCGATGGTTGGGAGCCGGGCACTTGGGCGATGGTCACGCCGCGGATGCCGTGGGACGAGGCCGTCCGGGCGTTTCAGATGTACGCCAACCCGGCCACCGCCGAGGGCTCGCTCAAGCTGACCCTCGTGTTGTAAAGGCAATTCTCCTGGATTTGAGGTGGAATCCCGGAAAGTCCTCGATTAGAGTAGGTTGATTGGACAGACCGGGTAATTCACAAAGGTGTCATCCGTGCGTTGGAGGGGTTTGGTATGTCGTTGCTGGAGCTTCCCGAACGACTCAATGCGGCGGCCGTGTTCGTCGATTCGCATCTGGCCGAAGGCCGCGGCGAGAAACCGGCCATTCTGTGTGAAGGCCGGACGGTGACGTACGCCGATCTGCAGGAGGGGGTCAACCGGTTCGGCAATGCGATGCGCGGGCTGGGGATCCGTATGGAAGAACGGGTAGCCATCCTGCTGCCCGATTCGCCCGAGTGGGTGTTCGGCTTCTTCGGCGCAATGAAGATCGGCGCCGTGGCCATTCCGATGAACACGATGCTCAAGGCCAAGGATTACGAGTACCTGCTCAACGACAGCCGCGCGCGGGTCGTGGTCGTTGCCCCGTCGTTGCTGCCGCACGTACTGGAAGTTCGCGACCAACTCCGATATCTCCAGCACATCATCGTGGCCGGCCAGCAGGCCGAGGGTTGTCTGCATCTGGAGACCCTCATGCAAGAGGCATCCGCCGAACTGGAGGCCGAGGACACGAGCAAGGACGACGCCGCCTTCTGGCTGTACAGTTCCGGCACCACGGGCTTTCCCAAAGGAGCGATCCACCTGCACCACGACATGATCGTCGAGGCCGACCTCTACGCCAAGAACACGATCGGGCTGACCGAGACGGACGTCTCGTTCTCGGTGGCCAAGTTGTTCTTCGCCTACGGGCTGGGCAACGGTCTGTATTTCTCGCTCCGCATGGGCGCCACCACGGTGCTTTTGCCGGGCCGGCCCACGCCGGATGCCGTGTTCGACGTGATCGACACCTACCAGCCGACCGTCTTCTACAGCGTGCCCACCAGTTACGCCGCCCTCTTGCACACGGCCGAGGAATCGGGCCGCACCAGCTTGGGACACGTGCGGATGTGTATCTCGGCCGGCGAGCCGCTGCCCAAGCCGATCTTCGACAACTGGCTGGACCACTTTGGCGTGGACATCTACGACGGCATCGGATCGACCGAAATCCTGCACATCTTCATCTCCAACCGCCCGGGCAGTGTCAAGCCGGGGAGCACGGGCCAGATCGTCGAAGGCTACGAGGCGCGGATCGTCGATGATCGCGGCAACGAGTTGCCCGTCGACGAGCCGGGCACGCTGCTGATCAAGGGCGACAGCATCGCCGCCGGCTATTGGAACAAGCACGAGCAGACCAAGGAGACCTTCCGCGGCCAGTGGATCAACACGCACGACAAGTTCCGCATCGACTCCGACGGTTACTTCTGGTACGCCGGCCGGACCGACGACATGATGAAAGTCGGCGGTCAGGCCGTCTGGCCCACCGACGTCGAGGCCATCCTCAAGGCCCATCCGGCCGTTTTGGAGAGTGGCGTGGCCGCGGCACTGGATCAACGGGGACTGGTCAAACCCCGGGCGTTCGTCGTCCTGAAAAGCGGCCGACAGGGCACGCCCGAGTTGGCCCGCGAGTTGCAGGATTTCGTCAAGAAGACCACCCTGCCCCACAAGTATCCCCGCTGGGTCGTATTTGTCGACCAGCTCCCCAAGACGGCCACCGGCAAGATCCAGCGTTACAAACTCCGCGAGATGGCCCCGCCGGAGTAGATGCGATTTCTTGGTAACACTTCACTCGGCTAAGAAACTCGTAAGAACTTTGTGTTGCATGAAACCAGCGGGTGCCTGGCGGTCGACGGGCACCAAAGCTGGGAAACGAAAAAGGGGTCAAAACGGTTTTCCGTCGTAAATAGTTCTGACCCCTTTTTCGTTTTGACCCCTTTTTCGTTTCCGAAGACACGCCGGAGCAACTCACCTACGAAGTCGTCGCCAACACGGCCCCGAGCGTGGTGGCCACCAGTATCACCAATGGCCAGTTGACACTGGACTATCCGGCCGACGCCTTTGGCGCGGCGGAGATTACCGTTCGGGCGACCGATTCCGGCGGGCTGTTTATCGAGAGCACACTGACGGTGGACGTTCTGCCGGTCAACGACGCCCCGAGGGCGACCCCACCGGTCGACATCTCCGTTCCGTACGGCACGGCTGCCAGCACGATTGACCTATTCGACGTCTTCCATGACCCGGACGACGCCGACGCGACGCTCGTCCTGGGCGTGGTGCCCATGGCCCGGGCCGACATGTTTGCTTCGTGGGCGGTCGATCCGGCCACGGGCGTGTTGACTCTTGCGTACGCGCCGGGCCAATTGGGCGTGGGTCAGATTCTCCTTCGGGCCGACGACCCCAGCGGTCGGCGCACCGAGACGACGTTCTTGGTCGAGGTCTTCAACACGCCGCCGACGGCCGGGACGGTGGCCGACGTGACGGTCTCCGAGGATGCGCCGGCGACGACGATCGATCTGAAATCGTACTTCAGTGATTCCGAAGACGGCAGCGCGGGACTGCTGTACGAGGTGGTCGGCAACACCGGCCCGACCGTGGCGGCGGTTTCGATCGACTCCGACGGTCTGATGACGCTATCCTACCTGAGCGATGCGCATGGCGAGGCGGACATTACCGTCGGCGCGACGGATACCGGAGGACTGTACGCCGAGACGACGTTCCACGTCACCGTCGAGCCGATCGACGACGCTCCGACGATCGGGTATCTGTTGGACAGTCCCGATCCGGCCATCGACGGCGGCAACCTGACCCTTGAAGCGGCCACCGTCGGCGACGACTCGGCGACGATGGACGTCGACGTCGAGTTCTATCGCGACGCCGACGGCGATGGTTCGCTCGATCCGGCAGTCGACCAGTACCTGGGCACCAGCGACGGGCCGGTTGATACCAGTGGAGTGCGCCGCTGGCAGGTGACCATTTCGACCGCCACCTTCGGCCGGGGAGCGCAGACCTACTTCGCCCGGGCGATCGACGCCGCCGGGCTGGTTGGCGACACGGCCACTGCCGCCGGCAGCGTGGGTCTGGCCGGAATCCTCGACGATGGTGATCCGGGCTACGTCGAATATGGGGCGGTCTACGACGAGACGGGCCAGGGCTGGACCGACGGTACGCCGGCCGGTGGATACGGCGGCGACTGGCGCACGTGTGCCGCGGGCACCGGCGAGAACCGGGCCACCTGGACCTTCACCGGGCTGCCCGACGGACCGCACCGGGTCTATCTCACCTATCCGGCCGACGCGACGCTGGCCACCGACGCAACGTTCACGGTCCATGACGGACCGACGCTCTTGGGCATCTTCACGGTCGACCAGACGCAAGCGCCGGTCGACGAGATGATCGGCGGCCTCGGTTGGGTCTACCTGGGCGAACTGCCCGTGGCCAGCGGCACGCTGATCGTCGAACTGACCGACTCCGCCAGCGGGCCGGTGGCGGCCGACGCGATTCGCGTGCTCGATCCGCCGCCGACGATCGGCAGCCTGGCGGCCAATCTCGACGTGGTCATGCAAAGCGGCCAGTTGCGGCTTTCGGCCAGCGACGTGGCCGACTCCGACGGAACGGTCTCCCAGGTCGCGTTCTACCACGACACGGACGACGACGGGGCGCTTGACACGGGCGTTGACACGCTGGTCGGACTCGACACGTACGACGGCGATGGCTGGTCGGTCTGGACCGACATGACGGGCTTGGCCGTCGATACGCACCGCTTCTTTGCCACCGCCACCGACAACGACGGGCTGACCAGCACGGCCGTCTCGACCACCGCCGAAGTGATCGCCTCTGAAACGGGTCTGGTCGCCTGGTACCCGTTTGCCACCGACGGCAGCGACGCGGCGGGAACCAGTCACGGAACCCTGCAAGGCGACGCGGCCGTCGTCGCCGACGCCGAGCGTGGCAGCGTACTCGATCTGGACGGATCGGGGGATTACGTCTCGCTGGGCAATCCGGCGGGGCTGAACATCACCGGCCAAATCACCCTGGCCGCGTGGGTCCGACCCGACTCGACCGGCGGACTGCAAAACATCATCGTCCGCGGCCACGTGGCCAGCCCCCAGGGCGAGGTCTATCTGCGAATCGCAAACGGCCAGTATCAGGTCGGCAGTTGGAACGGCAGCGCTCACAAAACGTCCGCCGCGATCCCCGCCGGGGATGTTGGCAACTGGATCCATGTAGCCGGCGTTTATGACGGCACGGACTGGCGGCTCTACCGCAATGGAGTAGAAATCGCCTCCCAGGCCGAATCGACGGGCGCGGTATCCGTGGCTACCGGTTGGGCCATTGGCGCCCGAGCCACTGGCACCGAGCGATTCTTCGACGGCAGAATCGACGACGCGAGAATCTATGATCGGGGGCTTTCGGCAGCGGAAGTGTACAGCCTGGGATATGAGAACAGCGCGCCGGTGATCGCCGATCTCGACTCGCCCGTTATGTTGGCCGACGGCGCGGCCACCGGTCAGACGGTCGCCCAACTCTCCGCCAGCGATCTTAACACGGGCGAGACCCTGTCGTGGCAGATCACCGCCGGCGACCCGGGCGGGCTGTTCTCGATTGACACAGACGGCACGATCACGGTAGTCGACTCGGCCACGCTGGCCGCCGACGGGAGCGACCAGTACGATCTCTCGGTCATGGTGACCGACGGCGGCACGCCGACCCTTTCCGACTCCACGACGGTGACCCTTCGCCGCGTGACGGTGCCGGAGGGGCTGGTCGGCCATTGGCGGCTCGACGACGCTGGTGGCACGACGGCCGCCGACTGGACCGGCGCCAACGACGGCCAGTACATTGGCGACGTCGCCGCGGCTACCGGCACGCTCGGCGACGCGGCGACGCTGGACGGCTCGGGCGATTACGTGTCGCTGGGCAACCCGGCCGAACTGGATATTCAGGGCCGGATCACCCTGTCGGCCTGGATCAAGCCGGAGGCGACCGACGGGTTCCGCAACATCATCGTCCGCGGCCACGTGACCGATCCGATGGGCGAAGTCTATCTGCGAATCAACGACGGCCAATAACAGGTCGGCAGTTGGAACGGCAGCGATCACAAGACATCGGTCGCCATTGCGGCCGGCGACGTTGGCAATTGGGTCCATCTCGCCGGCGTCCACGACGGCACCCACTGGCGGCTCTATCGCAACGGCGTCGAGATCGCCTCGCAAGAGGAACTGACCGGCGCCGTGCCCGTGGCCACCGGCTGGGCCATCGGTGCCCGATCGACCGGCACCGAGCGATTCTCCCAAGGCGGGATCGACGACGCCCGGATCTACGATCGCGACCTCTCGGCGGGAGAGATTTCCCAAATCGCCGGGGCATACGACAACATGGCCCCCACGGCCACCGGCGACTCGGGGTTGGTGGCCAGCGCGGCCGGCATCGACGACGTGGTCGCCCAGGTATCGGCCAGCGACCCTGTCACGGCCGAGACGTTTACCTATGCGATTACCGGAGGCGATTCGGGCGGTATCTTCGCCGTCGATAACCAGGGGACGGTCACCGTGGCCGATCCGGTCGCCCTGCGGCTCGACGCGGCCGACGTCTGGACTCTGGACGTCACCGCCACCGACAACGGACCCTCGCCCCTGTCTGATACGACCGCGGTCACCGTGCAGCGCGATGAGGTGCTCGACGGCCTGCTGGGCAACTGGCGATTTGACGAGACGCCCGGCGCCACGACGACCACCGATTGGGCCGGCGACAATGACGGGACGCTTCAGGCCGACGCGGCCATGGTGACCGACGCCCCACGCGCCGTCGTACTCAGTCTCGACGGCACCGGCGCC